>JABDPK010000016.1 GCA_013042795.1 Saprospiraceae bacterium
CGAATATTTTGCATCTATTCTGCCAAAGAAATACCTCTATCATTACCCTTTATCATATTAAGCCCTTAGCGGACTCCGTCCGCCGAAGCGAGATAATTATTAATCCCATTAGGTATACTGAAAAAAAAGCTCGACTTCGCACCATGTATTATGGTGCTTCGTCGAGCGAAGGCGGAGGAGGAGGGATTCGAACCCCCGGTACGCGTTAACGTACGCCGGTTTTCAAGACCGGTGCATTCAACCAGCTCTGCCACTCCTCCGGTTGAAAAGGTATGCAAATGTAAAATCTATTTGTTTGATATAAAAGAGAAATGAAAAATAAAAACATTCTCTTCAGAAATCACACCGAGACAAAAACCCGTGACTTGTATGTAGCCACAGGTTTACTTTGTCATACCTTATAAAAATGTTGTTAGGATAGGTTTTCCATATCCCTTATGAGTATACTTTTTCTTTTGAAATAAATTTGATTTTGTCGCTTTAGATCATTGAGGACATATGTGACTGTTTGTCGTGAAGTACCAGTAAAATTTGCTATATCCTGCTGTGTAAGACTATGTTTCACAAGCATTTCCAGACCGACCTGTCTACCAAATTCTTTGGCATTGTCTTTAAGAAAGTCGATGATACGCTCTCTTGCATCCTTAAATACCAGCGATTCAAAACGCTCTTCAACGTACATAAGGCGTGTTCCAAGCATCTGAATAAATCGTTCTGTAAGCTGCCAGTTATTCTTTAAATAACTTTTGAATTCCTCTGCATTGATGACGAGACAAATAACATCCTTGTCAATAGACTTGGACGTATTTCTCCGAAATTCATTGCCGGAAATATATTCGATACCAAACAAGGTTTTGGGATGAATAATGGTCTTGATTACTTCCCGACCTTCCCCGGATTTCGAAATAATCTTGATAATCCCATTCAACAAAATGTAAACATCATCAGCAGCATCGCTGACTCTGTAAATAATTTGATGTTTAGTGAATTTTTTTACAGATGAAAGAAGGGCAATTTCTCTCAAATTATTTTCAGGTAGATTTTCAAATAAATTTACCTCGTTGAGGTAACTCATTTTTGTCATTAATTCCATTCTCCAGGTTTTTTTTTAATACAACTGTTTGAATGTCAGGACACAACATGACATTCGTGTTAACAAATAGTTTGTAGTAAAAAATGGATTAAGTGAAAATGGATATTATTAACAGGAAAAAATTATTGAATCAGGCTCGAATCTCTTTCTGTTACATAGAAAGCAAATAGTCCGTAGCCATTATCAATATTCGTATATGTCGTTACAGGTAAAGTGTATGGACCTGCAGCAGTTGCGCTTTGACGACTGAGGGCAAGATGATAGTGATAGTAGTCCTCGGTTATCGTACGCAATTCAAAAAACATATACGAAGGATCGGTTCCCGAAACTTCAAGTTCTGATAAAGTCTTTAATGAAAATGACAGACGATTATCATTACTCATCTTAGTCATATCAATAAGCATGCCATCTCGATGTGAAAGCACAGACACAGCATTTTCCTGGGAATTTATTTTACTAATCGTCAAAGGATTATTATCATCAATATAAGGGATTAAGTGGAAGTACTGATCTTCATTCAGATTAGGTTCGATATCGACTGTGATATCAAACAATGATCGCTCATTGCCCTGTGAATCAGTGATTTTAGCTGGTATGATTTTATCTTCCAGGCTATTAATCTTTGTTGAATAAGGTACAAGGGTCTGAGCTCTCATTACACGTAATCCCGGAATCCTGGCATCAACACTAAGCTCATAAATCCTTCCTTCCTTGGGTTTGAAGTCCAAATTCTTATAGGCCTGAAGAACATAATCATATCTGAACTCTTCAGGATTATTATTCTCTTCAAAATTGATAATCTTAATTACGGAAATATCGTGATCAAGTTCAATTTCAGGCGTATTAACACCGAATGTAGTGCCTATCCTTATAAAACCAAGTTCATTTGCTTCAAGCTCTGCGACTGCAACCAGCTTTTGATCGGTAGGTTCGACTTCAGGAATGTATTCCTCAAGACATGAGCCCATAAACAATGGGAGAAATAATAATATATAGTATTTCTTTTTCAAACAGTTAAATCCTTTATTGAGACGTACACATTTGTATAATGTCACCAATCATACAAAAGTATTACAATCTAATCAAAAATATCCTACGTTCAAGGAGATTTAATGGTCTATTGATATAAAATTCTGTCTAAAAACTGACATTATAGCTAAACGTAGGCAATATTGGAAGGATGGTTAATTGTTCATACCTAAGATCATTTGGATTATTAACATCCTGTGGTGCTATATCCCTGTAAAAAGGATTCTTCCTGTTATAGGCATTATACAGGCCTAATGTCAGCTTGCTCCTACCCCATTTATATTTGTTATAAACATTCAATCCTATATCCAATCTGTGATAAGCTGGTAGTTCATCGTTGTTTATTTCGTTAAAGATCAGAACAAGTGTCCTTTTCCCGTTTTCATCTACATAGAAATAATTCTGTCCATCGGCAACTGTAATCGGACTGCCTGATGCATATTGCCAGTTTGCTGAGAATTCAATATTCTCACCCAGTTTATGCAGGATTCCGATATCAAAGACATGTCTGCGATCATATCTGTATCTGAAGGTTTCTCCATTATTTATCCCGGGGAAAGTCCTGTCACTCCATGATAAGGTATATGATGTCTTGATTGCTGTATTTCCAATTCTCTGGTCATGGCTAAACTCAAATCCGTAAGCTGTACCGTCTCCGATAGGTATTAAAGACTCCCAGTTAGATGTTGTTGATATATCAACAAGACCGCTGTCACCATATCTTGTAAGGTTTGAAAAATCCTTGTAAAAGGTTTCAAAACCGATCATTCCGAATTTTTGAGATTTAAAGAAATTTCCTGCTGAAAAAATCCATGAGACCTCTGGTTCAATAATATCTGTAGAAGGCAACCAGACATCAACCGGAATTCCCAGGCCGGAATTCGTCAGATTATGTAAGTATTGCCCCATTCTTCCTGCTGAAAATTTAAAGGTATATCTTTTTGATCCTGTATTAAATAATAACCTGGGTTGTACGATATGGTAGGTTTTTCCTGTTTTTACCATTAAATGGTTGTAACCAATATTTAAATGGCTGTATTCTCCTAACCTGATATTATCTTCGATATAGAATTCGTATTCATCACCTTCTATCGTTTCTTCATCCAATAGAGATTTCAACTGGTTCTGCGTTATGAGCTCCTCGCCTTCGGTCAATTGATCAAAGTTATCCACGAGTAACAATCCCGGATTAAACTGATGTTTCACAATACCACCTCCAATTTTAATTTTATGTGAAGATCCCGGTATTATGTCCATATCCAGTTTCACCCCCCTGTCCTCAATAGAAGACTGATAATATCCTGCTTCATAAAAGTTATCAATTTGTTGACCGGATTCCAGGATATTAACCCTGTCATGATCAAAAGATCCGAAATTATACTTGGAGTAGTAAGCAGAAATATTCAGAAATGACTTTTGTGATAATTGTAAGTTCCATCGCAATGAAGCCAGATTGTTTCTTGATTCCCAGAATGTTTCATCAAGGTTCTCCAGGTCCTTTTCATCATTGACTTCAGAGGTGATGTTATTGAAGTTATCACTGCCAGTATAATAACTGAGATATATTTTGGATCTGGGTCCAAGAGAAAAGTTTAATTTACCATTGAAGTCAAGAAAGTATATATCGCTATTGCCTGTTTTTCCTTCACGCTCATTAAGATATTCTGTCAGAGATTTGATCCATGGGTCGACGAAGGTCCTTCTGAAAGATATCAGGTAGGATGCTTTATCTTTTACAATTGGTCCTTCAAGAGAAGCTTTTACAGCCAGGATACCTACAGAAACATCACCTGCCATTTTCTGATTATTACCTTCTCTTGTCCTGATATCCAGCACCGATGATAATCTGCCCGAATAATGAGAAGGAAAAGCCCCTTTATACAGCTTTGCACTCTTTATTACGTTGGAGTTAAAAATACTAAATAGTCCAAAAGCGTGATTGGCATTATAGACTGGAATACCGTCAAACAGGATCAAATTCTGGTTTGTCGCCCCTCCTCTTACACTCATGCCTCCAAAGCCATCCGCACCGCTGGTTACACCAGGTAAGGTATAAGTATACCTGATAATATCTGCTTCGCCGCCAAGGGGTAAACCCGCAGAGATTCTGTCAATTGGCAGTATATCTACAGAAGCTACTTCAGGAAATTCAATGACTGGATCATACCTTTTGGCTTTGATTACAACTTCATTCAGGCGGTTTGATGGTAACATTTTGATATCAACGACTGTGTCTTTTGCAAGGTCGAATTCCTGAATACCCAGATCATATCCGAGATAAGAAAAATAGACGCGTTTAATCCCTTTATCGATGGTGAAACTGTAAAAACCATATTCATTAGTTGTCGTCCCTGCGGATTTATCGTAGAGATATATATTGGCGTTTACGAGTGGTTCTCCCGACTCCTCATCTTTCAGGTAACCTGAAATCGTGATTTTGTCCCTGCTTGATGTATAAGGATCTTTCTTGATAACAATCTGGTTACCGACAATCTTATATTTCAAGCCATGGGGATTAATGATATAATCTATGATTTTTCCCAGCTTTTCGTTCCTGACCGCCAGGCTAATCAATGAATCCCCAGGAATGATTTCTTCCTGAAATGCGATGGTCACCCGTGATATGTCTCCAAGTTGATAAAGCACCTCCCGGAGGGGTAAATCTTCGGCAGAATAGTCAATCGTTATCTCATCCGGTATAAGATATTGTGCCTGTATCTTCTGTGTGCATACAAACAGCAAAGCAAACAATACAAAACGGTGAAGTATTGACATAAAATTCGTGTAGCTACACAAATTTAGGCAATTAGTTTATATAGTTTATGAGTTTGCAAGGACTTAGCAAAAGCTTCATCGTCAGGAAAGAGTCTATTGGTCGATTGGTTTGCAAGTTCAATGAGTGTAGAAGTATTTGAGTGGATTGAGTTCAGGAGTTTATTGAAGATAAAATATCTTACTCATAAACTAAACAATATACAGTCTAATAGAAGGATAAACAGTTTGACTGAATCAACTTAATAAATTGTAACTGCTGAATGATTAATCAGCGTTTATTTCGGATATCTCAATTGTTTTAAGTCCTTTTCTAACGATTTTCATATCGATTGAGGCCTGGAGAAGTTCCAGACATTCATTAAGGCTTCCCGGCTTGAGATTAAAGGCTGTGAAATGTCCTTCTACCGGAGAATTGTCCGTCACGTTTATATCTACCCCGTAAAACCTTTCAATGATTGTAAAGACATCTGTAAGTGGTGTATTATCGAATGCGAGTACACCTTTATGCCACGCAAAAGGACTAAGCGAAGGACTTTCCGTGATAATAACTTTACCGGACTGTTCATCAAGAATTATTCTTTGACCAGATGTTGCGGTAACCAGCTTTTCATTGCTTTGGAAGGCCAGTTCCCCGGATTCTACATCTATAATTGTCTTGTTATCGCTATCGAAATTCTGGATATTGAAGCTTGCCTTGTGGGCAGCGAGAATTGATCCGTTATCCAGGCCAAGACTTAATGGAATACCGCTGAAAAGGTTATTCAGACTGAAATAAGCCTGACCTTTCAGTTTCCTGGCCAACATATTGTCTCTCAACGGTTGTGAATCCAGACTTTTGAGGCTATTCAACTTAATTGGTGATCCAGCCTCTGAATTATTAGAGTTTAATGAGTTCTTGAGGTTTTTAATGCTTGATTCCGGTGATAATGTCACATTGGCACTTTCATTCAGATCCAGCGTCATGGCGTGCATGTTGTTATTAGTTACAACGCCCTTATTGAATTGGTTATAAATAAACAAGGCCATCAGACTAAGCAGAATAATCAGTATTGCACTTAATAGATACTTGTTGATCTTGATTGTGCCTTTCGGATCAGAATGATATTCTTCAGGAATATCATATTTTTCAACGAAACTATCATAAGCTGCATCAGCATTGAATACAATAGATTCTTTATAACTTGAACTCTGATTCCATACTGATTTAAACTCCTCAAGCAAATTGGCATTGTCTTTGCTTTTAGATAACCAGTTGTTTAAATCTTTTAGTTCAGCGGCGTTAAGTTCACTACTTAATTTCTTGCTGATTAACGATATGTATAAGTCTTTATTCACGATTCTATACACTATAGACATTAAAATACCTCTCTACCCCTATCCTGTTTCCTCATTTTTTAAAAAATCTTCATATTTGGAATACTGGGCCCTTAAAATTCTCAGTGCTTTAGACATTTGATTCTCGACAGTTTTTACGGAAATGTCCATTCTTTCGGCGACTTCTTTGTATGAAAGTTGCTCAAATCTGTTCAGAACAAACACTAATCTACACTTTTCAGGTAAGGTATCAATGATATCATTAATGAAATTTTCCAGTTCACCATACTCAAGCTGGTCATGTGAAGAGTGCGATTCATCCCGAATTTCCAGATTCATTTCATCAGTATCAACAAAATCTCTTGAAGATTTTACTTTGTTGAGAGCACGATTATATACTGATCGCTTAAGGTAGCCAATCAAAGACTGGATCTTCACGTTATCTTTTTTTCTGAACAGTTCAAAAAATACTTCCTGAACGATATCTTCTGCAAGGCTGGCTTCCTTAGTGATACGTACAGCTGTCTGACACAATACCGGGTAGTATTGTTTGAATACCAATTCGAAGCCGCGAGTATTGTCTTCGTAGAATAAATCCACCAACTCTTGATCCGTATAATTCACCTGGATGTCAGATTAATTTTATAAATAGCCAAAATTTGAACAAAATTCGAAATTTGGCGTAATTGAAGTATCTTAATTTAAATTTTAACTAAAATACATGAAAAAATCAGCACCCCTAATTCTATTAATATTTGCTCTGGTATTAGGATGTAAAGAAGAAGCAAAGGTCACAAAGGAAGTTGAAAAAACTTCAGATTCTGATAAAAAATATACTTTAAGTGCATTCTCACCTTCACAATCTTACCCGGATGCAAAGATATCCAACATGACTTATGAAAATGGCAAATTTTCATTTGATGTAGACGGTGAAGAATATCAACTGGGTCAACAAACTCCCGATGCCGATTCGAAAATGTGTGCCAATTCAGGAAAAGGACAACATATACATCTAATCGTTGACAATGGCCCCTACGCTGCAAAATATGAATCATCTTTCGAACATGATATCCCGGATGGCACGCATACGATACTGGCTTTCCTGAGTCGGTCATACCACGAAAGTATTAAAACTGCTGAAGCGAATATCCTCAAAATCGTAGATGTAAAAGATGGTAATATTATTGACTCCAGGGATATAAGTTCCCCTATTCTCTCTTACAGTCGCCCAAAAGGGACATACGTCGGTAAGGATACGGAGAAAGTGATGCTTGACTTTTATCTTTCAAATGTAGAACTAAAAGAAGGTTATACTGTCGAAGCAAAGATCAATGACCAGGTTCTTGATATCAATACCTGGCAACCTTATTATATAGAAGGTATGCCTATGGGGGAAAATACAATTACATTGACATTGATGAAAGATGGTGTCGCTGCAGATGTCCCGATGAATCCTGTCAGCCGAACCTTTACATTAAAAGCAGATCCTACTCCAGAAAAATAAAGTTTTACGGAAACTGTTTTTTATTGGAAGTAGTTTTATTTTTGCATTCTTTACCTGACGAATCCACTTCGTGGCTTATCAGGAGTTAGAATAAATGGTGGTTGTAGCTCAGTTGGTTAGAGCGCCGGATTGTGGTTCCGGAGGTCGCCGGTTCGAGACCGGTCTTCCACCCTTGTAAAGCCCTCATTGAGGGCTTTTTCTTTATGAAGTACTGGGTATACATATTAATTTCAAAATCGTCTGGAAGATTTTACATTGGACAGACTTCTAACCTGGATTCCAGGTTAAATTACCATAATTCAAATCGTGTTAAATCTACAAAAAATAGAGGGCCTTGGTCTTTCTTATTTACCATCCAAGTTGATTCACTAAAAGCTGCCTTAACTTTAGAAAGGAAACTAAAGAACCTGAAAAGTAGAAAAAGATTGATTAATTGGGTACGTAATCACATTGATGATCGTGGCTCAGTTGGCCCCGAATTTTACCAAATCTTCGATTTGGACTAAAATTCGAGGGTCCTCGAAAGGAAGCAAAATCACAGATTTTGACCCTTTCGGGATTAGAGCGCCGGATTGTGGTTCCGGAGGTCGCCGGTTCGAGACCGGTCTTCCACCCTACTGACGCTCCCTTCGGTCGGTCAGCATGGCCGATCCGAATGGGTTTAGCGGAAGTAGTGCTGACTGAGCAACGCGAACGTCAGTACTATACAATCATTATTAAAGTCTAATAAGAAAATACTGACGCTCCCTTCGGTCGGTCAGCATGGTCGATCCGAATGGGTTTAGCGGATGTAGTGCTGACTGAGCAACGCGAACGTCAGTACTAAACAATCATTATGAACTTCCACGTATACATCCTTTATTCCTTTTCTCGTAATTTATTCTACGTTGGTTCAACTAAGAATATTCATCAAAGAATCTACAATCATAATCATTCTCTTAAAGGGTTTACTTTCCCTGGCAAACCCTGGCAACTCATTTGGTCCACTCTGAAATCATCCAGACAGGAAGCTGAAATATTGGAAAAGAAACTAAAAAATATTTCTCGCTTAAAGAAAATTTCCTTTATGAGAAAATATCCAGAAGGGATTCACAATAATGAGACGCTCCATGAAATTATTGAAATCTAATAATTAGATACTGACACTCACTTCGTTCGGTCAACATTGTGGCCGAAGGAAGTGTAAGTGGAAGGAGTGCTGACCAAATTTCAAACAAAGTGAAAAAATTTGTGTCAGTACAATTGCTATCCCCTCCTGCATTTCTGAAAAAACATTTCAAGTGAATAGTATGATTTTCTATTAAGCCTTGTTATTTATTTATATTATTAAACAAATCTGAAACTACATGTAAAAGCCAAATCATATTCTAATTTCATTATAATTCTTCTTTTTCTTTATTAATTATCCAGTTATAGCTCAGAGAGTAAGCCAGATTAATAATAATAATTTTCAATACTTAGATCAAAAATATAAGTATCAGAATATGGGCCATATTTTTAGTCAGAATCTTGAAGCCAATAATTATTACATTAAAGCGAATAGCCATTTAAAGACTGCTAAAACTTTAGGAATTGTATCCCTATCCAGCCTTGGCTTGGGAATTATTCTTATGGCGTCTGATGATTGCAATTTTTTTTTAGATGATTGTGGAGCTGCGATTGCAGGGGCCATGATTACCATTTTCGTTTTTCCGGCCGCCGGTATAACAGGGCTCATCTTCAAGGGGTCAGGTATAAGAAATAAGAAAGAATCAATTAATCTCTTTAATCAAGGACATGCTGCAATATATCCTAATGATAATCCAATTGAGCTTAGTTTAGTTTTAAATAATGGAATAGGTATTCTGGTAAAGTTTTAAACTTCCAAGGATTAATTAAACCAATTGATGAATTTCTATTAACCTCGAAATACCTTTTAGCTTTTGCTCTCCTCTATTTATACTGGTAATATAATTGTCAGGCAAATGATTTATTAATTCCTGAGACACCAGAAATTCACTTTCAAGTTTTTTATTTAATTGTTCAATTCTAGATGCGATAATTACATTACTTCCAGAAAGGAGGTAAAACTTCCTGAGCTCATTACCTACTTCACCAGCTATAACTTTGCCTGTATGAAGTCCAATACCAAGTTTGATAAAAGGAATTTCACCGCTATCATGCAATTTCTTTATTCTATCCAATATTTGAAACCCTGCCTTTACAGCGTTTTTAGGATGTGTTTTGTTTTCATTGGGAGCACCAAAAACTGCCATAATCCCATCTCCGAGTGCCTGAAGGACAATTCCATTATTATCTTTAATAATATCAATGAATTCACAGAATACCGCATTTTGGAAATTTCCAACTTCACGGGGTGCTCTCGAATCTGCAAAAGATGTAAAGTCTCTGATATCAACGAACATCACAGTTGCCATATAAAAGCGACTATTTGCTTTGTCTTTATTATCATCTATTAATTCAACAGCCACTTCCTTCGAAACATGTTGACCTAATAAAGCCTGAATTCTATTAGCCAGCATATCAGACCTTAGTTTTTCTTTTTTGATGGTTTGAACAAACCATGTAGCAGCAAAAAAGACTACTGTCAATGATACTCCGATGTTCATGATATAAAACATAATTTTCACAGGATCCGAAACTGTCAATATCTGACCCAACAAAGCTGGTTCAAACCATGCAGAGATAAATACGATAATAACAAACATTATCATCCACCCAATAGCTTCTTTTAAAGAAAGAAAAATCAAAGCCCCAAGCGGGCCTAAAAAGCTCCAACAAATGACCAATCCAGAATACTCCATACTGCCTATACTCCATTGAATCAATGCAGAAATCCATGTAATACAAGCCAACTGGGTAAAGATCAGGACTTTATGGTTCCTAATGTAATGGGATACTATTGCTGCTGCTCCAACTATCACCACAAATAGGAGGGGAAGTACCATTGTAAGGCCTATACCGTAAACAAAGTAATACATGGTACTCCAAACCATTCCACATAGACAACAACTCAATGAGATTAGCAATATTAGCACTTTGTTAAATGTAATTTCCTTAGAATCAGCGGGATGTGCAGCAAAAGAAGATAATGTAGCAATTGGAAATTTCATTTCAATTTAAAATTACATTTTTTACAAGAAATCGAATTAGAATAAAAAAAACCTGAAATTAGTCTCGAACCACTTGCTCCTGTGCTTTTATTTATATCCTCTCTTTCTTCATATACTACATCTTCAGCTTTATTAATTTTACATTCAAATCTTAATGATGAAAAAAGCACTAATAACAATCATGGTTTTCATTCCTCTTTTTGCATTTACACAAACCCATGCCTACGATATCAGCTCATTTATGGATGAAGGCACAAAGGCACCGAATACCCATCACATTGGTGATGCCTGGCTTAACTTTTTAGTGGAAGGAGATGAAGACTTCGAATACAATATTACACAAGCAACTTTTAGCCCTAACTCAACATTGGATTGGCATAAGCATACGACTGCTCAGGTTCTTATTGTCGTGGAAGGTGTAGGTTATTATCAGGAAAGAGGCAAGGAACCTGTTTTAATAAATAAAGGTGATGTTATTAAATGTCCAAAAGACACGGAACATTGGCATACCTCATCTGTAGATAGGAAAGTTTCGTATATCGCCATCTACGGAAGCGCACCTACTGTATGGACAGAAAAGCTAACTAGAGAATATTATAATAGCGTAGCTCAAAAGCTAAAAAGCAATTAAGGATAGACAATTATCGAATAATTCCAAGTAGGCCAAAATCAAGATAGATGGTTCTGAAATAGTCCCACTTTCAAGCTTTTAAGCTCTTTTACCGGGATCGGTTTTATAAACGCAAGGAATTTGTTCGGCATTTGCCCGGGAATGCCTTATATCTTTACAAACTTTTACATCATTTTACAATTATTACTTTACCCTATCCTATGATCTGCCTTACCTTGAAATCAATAAAAAACTTATATCATGAAACGTATCGTCGTTACGTATAGCACCTTGACTTCAATGCTTGCATTTATGATGATTGCTTGCAGCCTGTCATGCAATGCCCAAACTGACATAAAAGCATCCATAGCGAGTATTTCCACACCCATGCCAGATTCATCAGAGGAAGATAAACCACGAGAGAATCTCGATTATATGGTCGACACATGGTCCAGTGCTGTAACCAGAGATGAGGTGAAGAAAATAACTTCAATCATGGATTTTTGGAGTGGTGATTACCTGACGAAGTATAAGCGTGATTCATTCAGGGAAATATGGGTGGTTAATTTGAAAGATTATCCTGATTGGGATCTTGATGTTGATAAAATCGATCCAATATATAAAGCTAAAAGTCCAACAATAGAATTTACCCAGGAACAACTGGACCTTGTTGCAAAGGCTGAATACTCAGATCATCTCCGTTTTTCCGCCATTTTCAACAGGACCACGGTTGAGACTGGAAAAATGGAAGAGAATGTATTAATCAGCCAAAGTATGTCCTTGGTCCCTGATGTTCAAGCAAGCTACAAAGGAGGATTTGATGCATTATTGAACTATCTCAAAAAGGCCAGCAAAGATCATGTAAAACACGTAAAACGCGATAATGTAGGAAGATGCAGAATCTTCTTTACAGTCACAGAAAAGGGTTTTGTACGCGATGCCAAAATGATTGAATCTTCTAACTACTTGGATGTAGACAAGGCCATGATAAGGATAGTAAAGGATATGCCTCGAAAATGGAAGCCTGCCAGAGACGAAAATGGAGTCAAGGTCGAGCAGGAATTCGTATTCACTTTTGGAAGAGCTGGTTGCTGACTCCTTTTGTTTGGTGGTCTCAATATAAATATTGGCTCAATAAAAACCCTAAACCAATTTCGTG
>JABDPK010000017.1 GCA_013042795.1 Saprospiraceae bacterium
TTGTTACCTCTTCGATCTCAAGCTGTTTGATCTTTTGAATCACAAGGCTGGCAAATTCTTTATAGTCCGGGTGGTGAATGGAATCCCATTCAGGTCTCCGCTTGATTTCAATATTATAATTAACAGATTTAAAATAGGGGAGTGACGAATCTTGCCTGATCGCATTTATCAAATCATCAAGCCTGGGCTTGAATACTTTTAATTTCTTCTGCTCCGGGAATTTATTAAAGTACTTTGAGCCACAATCATATTGCCTGATTTCTTCATAATCCAATTGATAAATATTATGGCTGAGAGCTTGATTTTCAGAAATATCCTCACCATTCAAATCAAGACAAATATCATGTGACATAAATGGTTCATGAGAAATGATGACTTCCTTGTCTTTGGATATAACCACATCAAACTCAAGCGTATTTACACCGAGCTCAAGGGCATGAGTGAAAGCGGGTATCGAGTTTTCCGGATAAAGCCCCCTGCATCCGCGATGACCCTGGATATCGATATTCATATTATTGTTTTCCTGGCATGAAAATAATACCAAGATCATAAAAGCAAAAAACCTGGTCATTTTTCATCTTTTAGCCAATGTAAGGATCTGCTGATTGCTTTCCTCCATGTATTGAGCTGCTCAGCAATTTCTTTTCGTTCATGTGAAGGAGTGAATGTTTTTTCAAGAGTACGAAGGCTGACAAGTTCATTGGTGGATTTCCAAAAACCTGAAGAAAGCCCTGCGAGATATGAAGCTCCCAATGCGGTTGTTTCAAGACTCTTTGGTCTCAATACTTTTGCGTTGATCAGATCACTTTGAAATTGCATCAGGTAATTATTGGCACTTGCCCCACCATCAACATTTAATGCTGTAATGTCTGATCCAAGATCTTTATTCATAGCTTCAACCAGGTCATACACCTGGAAAGCTATACTTTCAACAGCTGCCTTCGCGATATGCCCTTTTGTCGTACCTCTCGTTAAACCATAAATACTCCCTCGTGCATCACTGTCCCAGTAAGGAGCTCCAAGCCCGGTTAAAGCTGGAACAAAATACACCCCGCCATTATCTTCAACTGAATTGATCAATTCTTCAACTTCCCCTGAAGATGAAATAAGGCCTAGTCCATCCCGAAGCCATTGTACAACTGCGCCTCCTACAAATACACTTCCTTCCATGGCATAATTCACCTGGTCATCAATTTTCCAAGCAATGGTTGATAATAATTGATGGCTTGAATATTTTAGTTCTGTACCGGTATTTAGTACAAGAAAACAACCTGTTCCATATGTGTTTTTCATCATACCTTTATCAAAACACATTTGTCCGAATAAGGCAGATTGCTGATCTCCTATGGCCGAACCAATAAAGACTTCTTCACCCAGTATGTCAGAGGTGGCATATCCGAAATCATCCTTTGAAGATTTAACTTCAGGTAACATACTTAATGGGATATTAAACAAACTCAATAATTCCAGATCCCATTGCAGGGATTGGATATTGAAGATCATAGTTCTGCTTGCATTGCTTACATCAGTAGCATGTGTTTTACCTCCAGTCAGCTTATAAATCAGCCAGGTATCAACTGTACCAAACAGTAATTCTCCATTTTCTGCTTTCTCTCTGCATCCTTCTACATTGTCCAGTATCCATTTAATCTTACTGGCTGAAAAATATGCATCGAGAATCAAACCTGTTTTTTCATGTATTTTGACCTTCCACTCTGTACCTGAAAGATCATTGCAATAATCAGCTGTCCTTCGATCCTGCCAAACAATCGCATTATACACCGGTTTTCCTGTTTTCTTATCCCAGACAATTGTTGTTTCTCTTTGATTGGTGATCCCTATTGCAGAAATGTCCTTCCCGGAAATATCCTGCTTATGCACAAGCTCTGCTATGGTATTCATTTGAGATTCCAGGATTTCCAGCGGGTCATGTTCAACCCATCCTGGTTTTGGAAAATGCTGCGTAAATTCTTGTTGAGTTGTATCCAGGATTTTTCCTGAATGATCAACCAGAAGAGTTCTTGAACTAGTGGTCCCCTGATCTAGGGCCAGAATGTATTGTTTCATTTTATAATTGGATTAAGCCCTGTGACATACCTTAATGGCAGATAATTTGTCAATCAGGATATTACCCTTGTAAGATAATGCTTTATCATTAATGAATGCTTCCAGGATGATATGCGTTTTCTTGGAATCAGGTGTGAATTCAAATTTATAGTTGTGCCATTCTTCGGAATCAATGACAGGGGATTCATAAATCAATTGCTGCCTTTCCGATCTTTTATCTGATATCCAGATCCTGAGTTTAATCGCTTTGTTATAACCCGAATAATCTTCAGAACGGGCCAGGTCAACGCTCATCTGGTAACAGGTTTTTTTATTAAGTGGCAGAGGAAGCCTCTGACCGATACTTTCATAGGTTCCGTCCTCCCTTGTAATAAGGCCTACATAACTTTCTCCATCCACAGGCTCAATATATACACCCCAGTATCCAGGCAATATATCCGGGGTCGTACCTTCGCTCTCTCCATACCATCCGAATGGCATACTTGCATCACCATGCTGGCCTTCAAATGAAGCATTTTTTAAACGCGTCTGGCTATGAATACCCGAATTATATAATAAAAAAATAGATATATAAATTAGTTTAATGTAAATGTTCATATTTTAGAGTGATCCATGTTAAAGTTATTTCATAATAAATCCAACCGGAAGAATGTACCATATATTTTAAATATGGTCACCTTTCTTATGATTTGTGCAGTTGCATTAATGATAGCATCTCTTCAAAAAAACAATAAAAAACTTAATGAAGAATACTTTGTAGCTGAAATAATTCCGGAGGAAGAAAATTTAGATATTGCTACGATCCGAAAACAAATTGAGAAACATGCCTTTATTGATGATCCATCAGAGTATATTCCGAAAGAAGAAGCCATAAGGAATTCCGGGACTTTGATAAATGAAGACCTGAGAGATGAATTGCTGAATACCGGGGTAATCAAGGATGTATTTGTCTTTAAAACAGACAATATTAAAAGCAAGGATACACGTCAAAGATTTATCAAAGAGATCAAATCATTAGAAGGAATCGCTGAAGTATATTCCTATATTCCTCAAAACAAGGCTGAAACCACTCCTGTTAAGGCATTCAACAAGTTATCTATACTGGCTGCAAGTATTATACTCTTGCTTTTGCTTACCGCCGTGTCTCTGCTGAAGTCCGAGGTCATAGCCAAAAAATCCGAAATGAAGATGCTTTCATTTTCAGGGGTGTCAGATAATTACATACTCATGAAACTTAGTTCCAGTATGATGATTGCAGTCTTCAAAGCCTGGTTCTTTTCCGTTCTTCTATTTATTCTGTTGTTTTATCTATTCTATAACCAATTTATTCAGAAATACTTTCAACTTGGCTTTCAGGATATTATCGTAGTTTTGATAATTCCTTTGGCAATTATTTTGATTGCGATGACCTTTTATATCAAAAGGTGGGCAATTCATTTACTAAAGAGAATTTAACATGTCAAAAAGTAAAAAGAAGAAAGTAGTCGTTACAACAAGTTCCAAGGTAAGAGCTACTCAATCAAAGATCAGGTCATCCAAAAGCAGCAGCGCGAAAGTATCCGAACCTCTCGTGTTTGGTAAAGAGAACTATAAATGGATTGCGATAGGCGTTGGATTGATCATTGTAGGTATGCTACTTATGATAGGAGGCTTCAATGAAGATCCTGCAGTTTGGGACGAATCAAAAATCTATGGTTTTCAGCGAACACTTCTTGCACCGGTTGTGATTCTTACTGGTCTTGCTGTTGAAATATACGCCATCTTTAAATAAGCCTTCATGTCTGAAATTCTTGAAGCCCTCATCCTGGGAATCGTTCAGGGCCTGACAGAATTCCTTCCTGTAAGCAGTAGTGGACATCTTGAGATTGTTAAATTTCTTTTCGGAAATAATGCACTTGCCGAGCAAAGTCTTTTAACTTCTGTTTTTCTTCATTTTGCTACCGCTTTAGCTACAATTCTTGTCTTCAGAAAAGAAGTACGCCAAATACTTCGAAACCTTTTTGTAAAAGGCTGGAATAATGAAAAACAGTTTTCGGTTTATATTGTGATAAGCATGATCCCGGCAAGCCTGGTTGGCTTTTTTATGGAAGACTTTGTCGCACAGTTTTTTAACAATCAGATCACATTTGTGGCTTATATGCTCATCATTACAGGGTTCATACTTTTAATATCTGAAAGAATCCACAATACAACTAAACCGTTAAACAGCAGATCTGCTTTTGTCATAGGAATATCTCAAGCTATCGCCGTACTTCCGGGTATCTCAAGGTCAGGGACCACCATAGGAACGGCCTTGCTCCTTGGTATTGAAAAATCAAAAGCAGCCAGGTTTTCTTTTCTAATGGTTGTTCCATTGATCTTTGGTAAAATGGCTAAGGATTTATTGTCTGGAGAATTCATGAACAATGCACCTTCAATGGGTTACCTGCTTATCGGATTCGTTTCTGCCTTTATTGCCGGTGTCGCGGCTTGTACATGGATGATTCAAATCGTTAAGAAATCAAAATTGAGCTGGTTTGCCATGTATTGTTTTATTGTTGGAATTTCTATACTTATATATTCGCTATCGACAAAATGATCATAGTAGACAAAAATAGTGACCCTGATAAAATTGATTACAGGGAAGGCGCAGTAATTCTCATAAACAAAGACCTGCACTGGACTTCATTTGATGTAGTGAATAAAATTCGCTTTGCACTGAGATCAAAATATCAAATAAAAAAGATCAAAGTCGGACACAATGGGACTCTTGATCCACTGGCAAGCGGACTCCTGATGATCTTCACTGGAAAATATACAAAGCGAATTCCGTACGAGGAAAATCATGACAAATATTATGAAGGCCTGATCAAATTAGGTGCGACAACGGATACCCTGGATACTGAAATGCCGGAAACCGATTTCACAGACTACAAGCATGTTGATGAATCAATGATCCAAAACGCAATGGAATCATTCCTGGGAGATTCCATGCAGGAAATTCCGGTTTTTTCAGCAACCAAAACAAAAGGACAAAGAATGTACAAACTGGCCAGGGAGGGCAAGGAGATAGAAAAGAAATTCAAAGCTGTAACGTTCCATGAAATATCCATGGACTCATACAAGCCTCCAATAATAAATTTTAGTCTCAAATGCGGTAAAGGAACCTATGTGAGGGCTTTTGCCCGCGACTTGGGCATAAAACTGAAAACAACTGCATATCTTTATGCGCTCAAGCGAACTGGAATAGCCAATTATTCTATTGAAAATGCGTTTAATGTTGAAACCTTCTGCAGTTTAATAAATCATCAGGATTGAGTTTAGTTGTTGAGAATATCACTAAATACTATGGCACACAAAAAGCCATTGATGGAGTCAGTTTTACTGCTGAACCAAATTCAATCATTGGGTTAATCGGGCCGAATGGTGCTGGCAAAACGACCACAATGAAAATCCTGACTTGCTATATGCCTTCAGATGAAGGCCGGGCAAGCATTCATGGCCTTGATATTGAAACCGATGAACAGGAAATAAAAAGAATAACAGGATATCTTCCCGAACATAATCCTCTGTACGGGAATATGTATGTCAAAGAATTCCTTTTGTTTGTTAGCAGGATACACAGGATACCACATCCTCATCAACATATCAGCAGCATCATTGAAAAGGTTGGTTTGGGTATTGAACAGCATAAAAAGATATCCGAACTTTCAAAAGGCTACAAACAAAGAGTAGGTATCGCCCAGGCTATTATTCATGATCCCAAAATCCTTATACTTGATGAACCAATTTCAGGCCTTGATCCTAATCAATTGGTGGAGATAAGGAACCTGATCCGCGAATTAAAAGAAGATAAAACGATCATTTTTTCATCACATATCCTGCAGGAAGTCGAATCGATATGTGATAGGGTAGTCATCCTTAATAAAGGAAGAGTGATTACAAATGAGTCATTATTGTCACTCCAGGAAGATGAAGGTGAGGAATTCATACTCAATCTTAAACTCACAAGTCCAGTTGACAAGACCCTCCTTTCTGATATTAATGGCGTATCCATGGTTAAACAGAATGATTCAACATCTTATTCCATAAGATGTAATAAAGATGAATATACCAGGGAATTGATCTTTGATACAATTGTACAATCAGGTAGCAAGATCATTCTTATGGAATTCAAACAGGATTCTCTTGAAAGCATTTTTAAATCAGTGACACAATCAGATTCATAAATGCTGAGTATCTACATCAAAGAAATACAGTCCTTCTTCAGTACCCTGACCGGCTATATCGTTTTGATCATATTCCTGTTATTTACCGGATTGTTTATGTGGGTCTTTTCTGCAACTTCAGTCCTCAATTATAATTATGCCAGTCTCGGCCAGTTATTTACAATTGCCCCAATGGTCTTTATGTTTCTAATCCCGGCTGTCACGATGCAATCACTGGCAGAAGAAAAGCAAAAGCAAACCATTGAATTCCTGGCAACAAAACCCTTGTCTGACCTGGATATTGTTCTGGGTAAATACCTGGCCTGCCTGACCCTGGTATGTATTGCATTAATTCCTACACTGATATATTATTTTTCAATTGTCAGACTAGGTTCCCCCGTTGGCAATATTGATAACGGTGCTGTTATAGGATCATACATCGGATTGGTTTTCCTTGCCGCCGTATTTTGTGCAATAGGACTATTCACTTCAAGTCTGACCAGCAACCAGATTGTAGCATTTATTCTTGCAGCCTTCGGTTGTTTTTTTGTGTATTGGGCTTTCGAATTTTTAAGCAATCTGCCGGTTTTCTTTGGACACCTTGATGATTTTGTAAAATCACTGGGTATCGAGTATCATTATGACAATATCAGTAAAGGAAGAATTGATTTCAAGGATATCGTTTACTTCCTTTCACTTGTGTTTTTATTTGTATGGCTAACCCTTGTTTCACTGGACAGAAGAAAATGGTAATGGGGAAGAGAGGAATGAAATATGGCATACAGACGATACTGATCATTTTGATCATTGTGATCCTTAATGCCATAGCACAAAGAATAAACTTTTTTGTTGATTTAACGGAGGAGAAAAGGTTTACATTAACCGAATCTACAGAAAGCCTCCTCAAGGATGTTGATGATATTGTACTAATCGATATACTCCTTGAAGGAGAACTCGCATCAAGCTTTCAACGGTTAAAGAACAGGACCGAGGAAATAGTCAAACAATTCCGATCAGTCAATCCTTTGATTGAATATAAATTCACCAATCCTTCACAAGGATCAGTAGAGGAGATTAACCAATTAAGGCAACAGCTCAGCAAAGACGGTATCTTCCCCAGGAATTTACTCGTGACTGAAGGAACACAAAGGGTCGAAAAACTGATTTATCCCTATGCCATAATCAAATATGGTGAAAGAAAGATTCCTGTGAATCTCCTGGAAGCCATTGGCAGGGGAGGATCGGAAGAGGAAGCACTCAATAAATCTGTAAAATTACTGGAGTTCAAATTAAGCAGTGCTTTAAACAAATTATTCCTCGAGGAACAGCCTGTCATACTGTTTACGGAAGGAAATGGTGAACTAAGAGAAGAGCAAACAGCAAAACTGGAAACAGACCTGGGGTCTACGATTATTACAGGAAGGATTAATATTGATAGTATTTATCAAATAGATGCCGAAAAAGTAGATATTTTGATTGTAGCCAAACCTACAAGAAAGCTATCTACCCGAAGCAAATTTATTATAGATCAGTACATCATGAGCGGCGGTAATGTAATCTGGTTGATTGACCAGTTTCATGTTAACCTTGACAGCATAAATTTAAAGAGTCCTTATGTTCCCAGACCCATTGAACATGGTCTGGATGATTTGTTTTTCAAGTATGGCGTCCGTATAAATAAAGATCTTGTACTGGATCTGGAAAATTCCAAAATTCCACAGGTAATTGGCATGCAGGGAGGACAGGCCCAGCAACAACTATTTCCATGGGTGTATCATCCACTCCTGCAGGGCAATCCTAATTCTACAATCGTCAGGAATATTGACAGGGTATCTTCAACCTTTGCAAGTTCCGTTACGCCCCTTGATAACCCCCTTGAACTAAGCTATACCACACTTTTAACAACATCCAATTACAGCCGTTTCCAATTATACCCAATGAGGTTATCTTTTGACATTCTCAAACTGGAACAACGACCTGAAGCCTATAATAAAAAATTTCTACCTGTAGCGATAATGGTTGAAGGCGAATTTGAGAGTTTATATAAAAATCGGGTTACGGAGTCAATGACCCAGGCATTAAATCAGATCAATGCCTCATTCGTTGAAAAAAGTAAAAAGAAAAGTATCCAGGTTTTTGCAGGTGACGGGGATATCATAAAAAACCTTTTTGTGAAAGGCAGGATCAGTCCTATTGGCTTCAATAAATGGGAAGGAATAACCTATTCGGGAAATAATGAGTTTATTATGAATATCATAGACTATATACTTGATGATTATGGTCTTATGGAGGCACGTACCAAGAACGTCAAATTACGTTTACTGGATCAGGTCAAGCTTCAAGAAGAAGGATTTAAATGGCAGATAATCAATCTTTTAGGGCCTATTATATTCGTATTGCTATTTGCACTGATATTTTCCTATATCAGGAAAAAAAGATTTGGATCATGATGAGTGTTTTTCGAGGTATTTCTTCAGCATTATAAGTGCTTCCGGCCACCCATCACTAACAGCTTTATAGTACCAATCCCAACTTTTACCTTTCTGGAAGCCTGACTGAACCACCTTAAGGACAGAGTAGCTGGGTTTTTCCTCGACGTCAAAACGTAGGGTACAAGGCCCAAGAATTGATCTTTCTGAATTAATATATACCATATCTTCAAGATGCAGATGCGATCTCCAGTTGTATAACTTGATTCTGCCGGTAGAAATAAATTTGATTCCATCCTTGCTTCGTAACCACGTTA
>JABDPK010000019.1 GCA_013042795.1 Saprospiraceae bacterium
GGAATACTCATACCGGTAGGAGGAAATGAAGATAAAGGAGAATCCGTCATTGAAGGATATACTCTTCATTTTATTGAAGAAGGCATCCTGAGCAGGATTGTCCAGGAAAGTGGTGGAATAAATGCAAAAATAGTTGTCATTACAACGGCTTCAAGAATCCCCGTTGAAGTAGGTGAAAAATATTTGGAGGCATTTACAAAGCTGGGCTGTACTGATGTTAGTATACTCGATATCAGGGAACGTGATGATGCCGAAAAAGACCATGCTGTTAAATTGGCTCATACTGCCAATTGTGTAATGTTTTCGGGTGGTGACCAATCCAGGATTGTTGATATCATTGGTGATTCGACATTTCACAGGATATTAAAACATCGGTTTCAAAATGACAGAATAGTCATTGCCGGTACAAGTGCGGGAGCCATGGCTATGTCCAGTGAAATGATTTCTGGAGGAAGCAGTTCGGAGGCCATGTTTAAAGGCTCAGTAAAAATGACTGAAGGCATGAAGTTTATTCCAGGCTTGATTATAGATTCTCACTTTATACAAAGGGGTAGGTTTGGGAGATTGGCGGAAGCTGTTGCAAGGCATCCACATTTACTTGGAATAGGCCTGGCAGAAGATACAGGATTAATCATTGAGAACTGCAACCGTTTCACAGTGATCGGCTCGGGGATGGTCATCATATTTGATCCAAGTGAACTGACGCATAATAATGTTGAAATTCTTGATGAAGGCATTCCGTTGACCATGTCCAACTTAAAAGTACATGTCCTTGCCAATAGTGACTCTTTCTCATTAGAAGACCGAAATGTCCATGTCTTGCCAATTCATGCTGATTTTGAATAATGAAGATGCTCTCCTGTCATTGCATCAATTATTATAAGAATTCATTGATCAAGAATGACGATCTCTTACAGGAATGTCTTTATCATTCATCCAAACACTTCATCAACTAATCATCTATAAATTGCAATCAATTCACTATCCTGGTTTTTGAACCCCCTGTACATGCCTTCACAATTAAAAGGCATTGAAATATTCCCATGAATATCAATAGCAATGATACCACCGTCACCACCAAGTTCAAGAAGGCGTTTCATGATAGCTTCATTTGCTGCTTCGTCAAGTGATAGTTTTTTATATTCCATCAGGCAACTCACATCATATGCTGTGACACCACGCATTAGAAATTCACCTGAACCGGTACATGATACGGCACAGGTTTTGTTGTTGGCATAGGTTCCCGACCCAATAATGGGACTATCTCCTACCCGACCAAACTTCTTGTTAGTCATCCCGCCTGTAGATGTTCCAGCTGCCAGGTTCCCTGATTTATCAAGGGCTACCGCGCCAACAGTTCCGAGATATTTCCCCGGTTTTGATTCGCTATGGTCAAGCTGAAAGGATTCGCTGTCTTTTAGTTTTTGCCATTGTTTAAATCTAAGATCATCATGAAAGTATTCATCCGGCTCAAAAGCAGTATTAAATCGTTCAGCAAATTGCCTTGCACCATCTCCGATAAGTAAAACATGATCTGAATGATTCAATACATTTTTCGCAAGGCTGATTGGATTCTTAAGATTACGTACTGCAGCTACAGCCCCACATTCAAGGGTTTTACCTTCCATGATACTTGCATCCATTTCATGCTGCCCATTGGCATTGAAAACAGCTCCTTTACCTGCATTAAATAAATGTGAGTTCTCTAATTCGATTATGGCCGTTTCAACTGCATCAAGAGAAGAACCACCATTTTCAAGAATCTTATATCCTGCATTTAAGGCAAGAGCAAGATCCCGCTTGTAATTGCTTTCTTTTTCTTCAGTCATCCGGGACTTTAGAATCGTTCCTGCTCCTCCATGGATTGCAATTCCAAAATTATAAATCATCAATTTATTTTTAGATCCTAAAATTACGAACAATTAATTTTGATAAGGTTCAGATCAAATCAGATTGAAAAGTATATCACTTATATGAACACCAAGACTAGAAACATATTTTTTAAGAGAAAAATCCTACAACCATGTATTTAGACTTTCGTTTTAGGTTCAACTCAAATTCAATTGATTTAACCAAGTGATTTCACTCAAAAGGATAATGCAGGTTAATTTTCTTTCGGATTTTATCTGTAATCTGTATTAAGTTAAGGCTATCCTTGTGCGACCACAATTCCGATTCAATTTTTCCTTTGGATAAGCATTGATGACATTCCATGATTTCATAAGTGAATCCTTTACCCAGGGGGGGTAACACATGTCTTGATAACTTGTTATTCCTGATCATGGTATATCCATCTGTCTGATGCCAATGCGGATCAATAAGAATGCTTCCATCAGACCCATAGATCCTGGCTACCATGTCAGACTGGGATTTGAAACCACTCATGGTGACTGCGATACCTTGATCATACTTTAATATAGCAGACATCTGCTCATCGGCACCTGTCTCATGAAACACGGCGCTGGCATTAATTTCATTAGGCATACCCATTAATACGTAAGCAAGAAACAATGGATAAACGCCGATATCCAATAATGAACCACCAGCAAGTTCTAAATTAAAGAGTCGGCTTTCAGGTGATGCATTTGTGGGAAAAGAAAAGTCCGCATTGATAAAGTTAACTTCTCCAAGCTCACCATCTTTCACGCGTAGAATGATTTCCCGGACAGATGGATTAAACCTGGTCCAGAAGGCTTCCATCATGAAAACATTATTGGCCTGACTAGCCTCAATCATGGACTGCACCTGTTGACGATTGACCGCCAATGGCTTTTCACAGAGCACATGTTTACCTGCTTCCATCGCTTTGATCGCCCATTCCATATGTGCATTATGCGGCGTGGCAATGTATACAATATCCACTTCCTGATCTGCCAGGAGATCATGATAGGAATCATAATACTTTTCTGCGTCGTGTGCCGAAGCAAATGATTTTGATTTCGCTTCCGTCCTCGATGCCACAGCATGAAGAATCGCATTATCCACCAATTGAAGATCTTGCGCAAACTGTGCAGCAATCCTGCCCAATCCGAGGATACCCCATTTTATTTTTTTCTCACTCACCTTCTAGATATGATTGTTAATAATATTTTCAAATAATTCCTGTTGCCTGCTGATTTGTTTCGGTTCACCGTTAGCTATTGCCAACTGGTGGAGATCGGTTAATTTCAAATCTCCATTTTCGAATGCCTTGCCATGCCCCTTGTCAAAAGAACTGTATCTTTTTTTCCTTAATTTTTTGTAATCTGATTCTTTCAATAAGTTTCGAATCATGCCTTCGGTTAATCGTCTTTTCTTGTTGAGGACTTCAGAGACTATACCTTTACTACCAATTATGCCAACTAAATCTTTCTGCTTTAATTCTAATTCTTCCATTCTTATTTTAATCGCAGTGATAGAGTCAGGTGTTTCAATTTTATAATTTTCTTCTTCATGTTCTTCAATTAATAAAGCCATCAATTCTGCTTCTTCTCCTTCTTTACTATTTGGCACAGCATCGAATATGATATTTAATCTATTTAAAGCTTGGTTGTGTTCTTTCTCTGACTTAATAAGTTTCATAGTTATATATTATATAGCCTGCGGTTTGAATCTTAGGTGTAAAGATATTATTCTTATTTCTGCTATTTCTTCATCCATAA
>JABDPK010000020.1 GCA_013042795.1 Saprospiraceae bacterium
CGGGACACTGCAATATATTCAACCCCTTCCCTCTTCAAGGTTGGAATCTTATCATCATCATTCCATATTTCCTGGAACACATTCTCCGAGAGTATAACATCCTTTATGCCCATCTGCTTTGCTTTGCGACAAGCATCCCATGAGAACAACTCCATCATAAGGCGGGAAGGATCTGTGAACAATGGCACAAAACTTTCCGGATCATTCACCTTGTCTGTAACGAGGATGGCGTCAGGATGATTTTCAAACCATTGATTTATCATTGGCATATCCATCGAGGTGTATAGTTCCAGTTTCTTATACTTCCTGAAAGTCGCCAGGTCGACAGGTATATCACCAGCATATTTTGTAAGGTATCGCCATTTCTCCCAATCATGGCCAGCAACGTATTGACCGTCTGAAGTTTTGATAATATCCAATTCAAACAAGCGGAAACCTTTTTCATAGGCCAGGTCCATCGCTTCAAGGCAATTGGTGTAAGTATGGCCATCAATTTCTCCTCCTGCATGGGCTATAAAACGAAAAGGATCCCTGGCCTCATCCAAAATCGTGGTCATAGAACGATTCGAATGATATGGCACAAATGAGCTTTTTAAATCGGTTTTCTTATGATGGGTATGTTCACTTGTAATCCCGTGATTTGAATAGGCCATATAGGCTGTCCTGTTTTTCAGTTTGCTCAATTCGGGCATCCCTACTTCCTTAAATTTATTTCCCCCGTTTTTATAAATATCTCCTGCAGAATCATGTACAAAAACATAGAAACAAAGTTTGTTTTCAACGAGTTCTTTCAATCGTCTTTGCAGTCTGCCTGTTTCTTCCTTATTCTCCCAGGTATCATAATTCTCCAGTTGATATTCATTATTTCTATATACAAGCACATTTATCCCCCTTTTTACTTTATGCTCTTTTCTCCCGGTATACACGACTGACCTTGCACCATAATTATCTTTGGACCAGGCATTGGCGTTGATATATACTGTATCCGGGTGCAATATCCTTTTACTTTTATTCTGTTCTTCTTCGATATTTAAATCTCTGACCAGTGCTGATTCGTTCAATTGAAGAATGGCTTTACGGTTGTCTTTAAGATACTCGACTTTGTCTCCATTGATATGATCAGAAAGAAAAGTAAGATTATGATCAACTCCGGCGCCTTCGAGCAGAAGCCCGGGTATATCCATTTGCAGGATTGTTGTCCCGGGATCAAAAGAATGGGGGTTTGAATTGGTAATAACGAACAATCCTCGAGGTTCTCTGAAATCATTCAAAACCCGGCAACCTAAATAGTATAGTAAATGATCGGGTATAATATATATGCTCGTATTATCAAGACGACCTTCCTCTTTCAAACGATCAACCAATTTTCCGATATGCATATCAAGTGCGGCTGCCATCATTTCAAGCTGGCTCTTTTGTTCAGGGATGACCTTGGCCATTCTTGAATCAAAAACACCATCAGGACCGTGTGTAGAGATGGTAGAAATGAAGTAAGCAAAAGGCTGTTCGCTTTCATAGAGGGAATCCAATTGAATTTCCACGATGTCAAAGAGGTCCTTATCATGCAAACCCCAATGTTCAGTTGAATACTTTTGATCATAATCCTTTTCAGACTTGACCTTAAACCCCATCATTTCGAGCATTTCATCAGTCCCTGCGAAATCTGAATTTCCCAAAAGGTATTCACTATGGTATCCGGCTTTGGTTAGTGCATCCACAATACTTGTAAGCGTGAAACTTTTAGTATTGAAGAAAACATTGTTGCCATGCTGTTTGAAAAACATTGGAACGCCGGTTAACCAGGTATATAAAGCAGCAATGGTGTAGTCACCGCCTTCATGTTGTTCCAAAGGATAATAATTCATTTCCTCTTTCAACTTTCTGAGATTAGGTGTTACATCTCTGAATTCATCCTGGAGATATCCTGCTTCAATCGATTCCATTGCAATTACGATAATATTCTTACCGGGAGTCGCAACAACGGAATCCCGAGGAACAAAATCATCATAATCCAGTCGCTCTAGGGCATCTGTAAATGCCCTTTCTCCGGCAAGATGCATTTCTGATATATCAACCAGGTTTCTTACTATCCCATTTCTGACACTCATTCCAGCCACCAGAAGCGGTAATATTAAATACAGGTAGAGTCGTCTAATTCTTTGAATCCTTGTATCCTTATTGATCAGATAATAAAAGGCAACAGTGAATAATAAAAAGAACAAGATCAATATGATCGATTCTTTACTGAAAAATCCAGCCACACTGGAAAATACATCCATTTTAAAATGCGCATAAAACTTGAAATCGATGAACGCGCCTCCAATAATGACTGATCCAAGTTGTATGGTAACCAGGACTCCTGCCAATATACTAAATGCCATTTTATAAGACTTTGGCTTTATCAGGAGTCCAAGTGCAAGAAAAAATATAAAAATCAATATCAGTTGAGAAATTACAAATAGCATTTTACATCAAATCGAGTCGCAAGTTATGTTATAAACAAAGAGCATCATAGTTCATCATACCGAAATTCATAAATTGAATCACTGATGAAATTAATACCGATCGTTTTGATCGCAGAAAAGCTTTTCAAGAATTCAACGTCAATAAAGGCATTTGAAAGTTTTTTTACGATATAGTGACTATCAAAAAACCTTCAAGCAGGCACTGCATAAAATCAAATAAGTGAATCATAAATTTTTCACATTTAAAAACAGAAAGTTCATAAAGAAGTATATATTTACCTTATGAATTTCAATAAACTTAATAAAAATTGGTGGTGGACTTTAGATGTATTAATCTAAAGGAAGCGCTATTTATAAATATAACATAAGAGATCTGCTTCCGGCAGATCTTTTTTTTTAGAGCAATGAATTTGATTATAAGAAATAATAACTGGTGGTGGATTTACACTCGATTTATAATCTGAGGAGACATTGCCATATGTATAAAACATTTAAAGCTTGCTTCTTGCAGGCTTTTTTTTTTGAAATTTTTGAATAATGATCTACAACATATTTACCAGGTACAAAAAAACGCTTGCTGACCTGCATACCCCGGTAGGCATTTACAATAAGCTAAGAGACAACTTTCCGAATGCTTTGCTTTTGGAAAGTGCAGATTATCATGACAGGACAGACAGTAAAAGTTTTATTTGCTTAGAACCTATTGCCGGGTTTGAGGCCAAAGGAAATTCCTATACGATTGAAATGCCGGATGGTGAAAAAAATCAGAAGACAACTGAATTTTCTAAAGATATATTTACAGCTTTCAGATCGTTTATTTCCAAATTTAAACCGGACCTTCAAAATGAGATTCCTTTTGACATTCATGGTATTTGGGGATATAGTTCTTTCGAAGCTGTTCGGTACATGGAAGATATTAACATGGATTTACCTGTATCTGAAGCCAAGGACAATCCTGATTTAAAATATCAGTTCTTCAAATACATCCTTGTACTTGATCACTTTAAAAACGAACTGTTTGTTTTCTGTAATGATATAAATGAATCAAACGATTTTCAAGAAGAGATTGATCATATTCTTCAACTGATCCTGACGAATAATCAACCCATATTTGAATTTGAATCGCTCGGCAACGAAACTTCAAGTATTGAAGATGAAGAATACAAACACCTTGTGGAAAAAGGAATTAATCATTGCAAGATTGGTGATGTATTCCAGGTCGTACTTTCCAGGGAATACCAGCAAAAGTTCAGAGGTGATGACCTCAATTTATACAGATGTTTGAGAAGTATTAACCCATCTCCTTACCTGTTCTATTTCGATTATGGGAATTTTAAAATAATGGGATCCTCTCCTGAATCGCAATTACAGGTGATGGAAGGAACTGCAATCATTAATCCAATAGCTGGTACCATATTAAAAACCGGCAATCATGAAATAGATCTTGAAAATGCCAGGAAATTAAAAGAAGACCCCAAGGAAATGTCGGAACATGTCATGCTGGTCGACCTGGCAAGAAATGACCTGAGTAAAAAGTCAAAACACGTTGAGATAGAACGTTATGCTGAAATTCAATACTTCTCACATGTCATCCATATGGTTAGTAAAGTAAAGGGAGAGCTTTATAAAGTGCATGACGGGCTTGAGGTATTTGCTGACACATTTCCTGCAGGTACTTTGTCTGGAGCTCCAAAATATCGTGCCATGGAAATCATCAGGGAGAATGAAAAAAATGCCAGGAATTTCTATGGAGGTGCATTGGGTTTTATTGGATTTAACGGAGCGATAAATCATGCGATAATTATCCGATCTATCCTGAGTAAAAACAATGTACTTAGCTACCAGGCTGGGGCTGGCATTGTAATCAACAGTTCTCCGGAAGGTGAACTAAAAGAAGTAAAAAACAAAACCGAAGCCATAAGAAAAGCCATAGAAAAAGCAAATGAACTATGAAGATCCTTGTAATTGACAACTACGACAGTTTTACCTATAACCTTGTTTATATTCTTCGAAAAGAATACCCGGATACAGCTATTTTCAGAAATGACAAAATAACACCTGAGCAATGCCTGGCCTATGATTCGATAATACTTTCTCCGGGACCAGGCATCCCAAGAGATGCAGGGAATCTTTGTTCCATTATTGAATCTTGTGCCGGTAAGGTTCCCATATTGGGTGTATGCTTAGGCCATCAGGCTATCGCAGAATATTTAGGTGGAAAAATCAGGATGCTGGAAAAAGTATACCATGGTGTACAGTCTCTTGTAAGGCATACAAATGATCCGCAGGGAATATTTGATAATATCCCCGATTTATTTCACGCTGGCAGATATCATTCATGGGATGTTATTTCTAATGGACATGAAAACTTTCAAGTGACAGCATTTTCAGAAGATGAATGTATCATGGCCATTCAAAACTCAGAAATGAATTTATATGGTATTCAATTTCATCCAGAAAGTATATTAACCCCGCAAGGAGAAACGATTGTTAAAAACTATTTACGTATTTCTGAAAACCATGGCCGATGAAAAAGATATTGGAAAAATTGTTTAATCACCAATACCTCACGAAAGAAGAGGCCAGGAAAATTCTGGGTGAAATATCAGAAGGAAAATATAATCCATGCGAGATTAGTGCATTTCTTTCCGTCTTCAAGATGAGGAACATTACTGTAGATGAACTGATCGGTTTCAGGAATTGCCTTAGAGAAAGATCATTGCATATTGATTTGAACAATTTTAATCCTATCGACCTTTGTGGAACCGGGGGGGATGGAAAAGATACGTTCAATATCAGTACACTTTCTTCATTTGTTGTAGCAGGCGCAGGCTACAAAGTAGCCAAACATGGAAACTACGGGGTCAGTTCAGTTTGCGGATCTTCAAATGTAATGCAACATCTTGGTTATCAATTTACCAATGATGAGAATAAACTAAAGCAGCAAATAGACAAGTCGGGAATCTGTTTTCTTCATGCACCCCTCTTTCATCCTGCGATGAAAGAGGTAGCACCTGTTCGAAGAAGTATTGGTGTAAGTACATTTTTCAATATGCTGGGCCCCATGGTCAATCCCTCCTTTCCTGGTAATCAACTTGTTGGTGTCTATTCACACAAACTCCAACGATATTATAAATATATCTACCAGAAAGAAAATACTTCTTACAGAATTGTTCATTCAATGGATGGCTATGACGAAATCAGTCTGACCGGTAAAACCAAAATAGTCAGTCCAGAAAAAGAATATTTGTTGAATCCCGGTTTTGTATCAAAAAACACAATCACACCTCTCGATTTAAAGGGTGGTAAGAATATTAAAGAATCTGCAGACATATTCATTAAAATCTTAGAAACAAACGGAAGTGAAGCACAAAACAATGTTGTCATTGCCAATGCTGCTATGGCAATTCAATGCCTTGAACAACATCAGGATTACTCAGAATCATTGGAGATTGCAAGAGAATCTCTCTTAAGCAAAGCAGCATATAATTCCTTAAACAAACTTATTGCAACATGAACATTCTCGACAAAATAATAGAATACAAAAAATCATACATCCAGGAAACTAGAGAACTTAAACCTGTAAAGCTTCTCGAAAGGAGTCTGTTTTTCAATACCAAACCTGTCTCTCTAAAAAAATACCTGAACAGGGAGGACAGGGTTGGCATTATAGCTGAAATAAAAAGGAGTTCTCCAAGTGCCGGGATGATAAACAATAAAATAGATGTTGAAGAATTAAGCATTGCTTATATGCAAGCCGGTGCTTCAGCTCTTTCAGTTCTTACCGATCAGAAGTTTTTTAACGGTAATAATATTGATCTAGAAATTGCAAGGAAATACAACTATTGCCCGATCCTAAGGAAAGATTTTATTATAGATGAATACCAGCTTATTGAAGCAAAAAGTATAGGGGCCGATTGTATATTGCTTATTGCAGCATGTCTCCATCCTGCAAAGTGCCAGGAACTTGCAGCATTCGCAAAAAGCCTGGACTTGGAAGTCTTACTGGAAATCCGGGAAAAAGAAGACATAGAGACACATGTAAATGAACATATAGATTTAATTGGAGTCAACAACAGGGATCTGAAAACTTTTCGTACTGACCTGTTAAAAAGCAAGGCACTCCATGCTTACTTACCCAAGGAACTGACATGGATTAGTGAAAGTGGAATCAGTCAGCCAGATGAGATTATCGAATTGAAAAAACTTGGTTACAAAGGATTTTTGATAGGTGGTTATTTTATGAAATATGACGAACCCGGTCGCATATGTCAAAACCTTATCAAAGAAGTCAAAACGCTGATGCAATGAAAATTAAAGTCTGTGGGATGAAATATCAAGACAATATATCAGCCATTGTAAAATGCAAACCTGATTTCATCGGATTTATATTCTATCCGGGTTCTCCAAGGTTTATTGACAACCATAGAACCAATTGCATTTTAGAAGAAGACAAATCTTCTCAGACCGTCGGTGTATTTGTTAACAGTGATTTAAACCTGGTCATTGAAACAGTTCAGAATTTGCAACTGGATTATGTTCAGCTTCATGGAAATGAATCAGCTCTTTATGTTGCGAAGCTAAAGGAAGCCGATTGTAAGATCATTAAAGCATTTCAAATGATTGACAATTTTGAATGGGCCAGGCTAAATGAATTCACTGAAAATATCAGTTACTTTTTATTTGACACACCAAGTGTAAAATATGGAGGAAGTGGTTCTAGATTCAATTGGAAAAAGCTCCGGCAATACAGAGAGAATAAAGGTTTTTTTCTGAGTGGAGGCATTGCCTTTAATGACCTTGACGATATAAGGAGTTCTGATATACCTGAACCTTACTGTATAGATATCAACAGCAGGTTTGAAATTGAACCTGGAGTGAAAGATGCAGCATTAGTTGACAGATTTATTAAAAAAGTTAAAACTAAAATATAATGTACCACGCCGACAACAAGGGT
>JABDPK010000021.1 GCA_013042795.1 Saprospiraceae bacterium
ACCATATACATTTTCAAATGTAGTAGATCCGTTTGTGGACCAGTTGATTTTATTGGGCAGAAGGTTTGGATTTGAAATGCTTGCTGAAAATTGTGCAGTGGCTCCCATACAAACTTCCATATCACCCATTATGTCCGCACTGGGTGACATACAGGTAATCATATTCATATCAAGTACAGGAATATCATTATTCATGACTGTAGCAAATGGCATCACACCATCGTAGGCATAACCTGTCAAACGATATTTACCCGGATTGAACGGGTCTTCCGGAATAACATGTCCATCTGTTACAAGGATATCGGGGTCAATATTTGAATACAGGTTAGCCACATTTGAAACCGTCCAGGTCTCTTCTGAGCTACCACTGTTAACCGTTATCCTGAAAGCTACTGTCCCTGCCTGCAGGGCATTATCGAAATGGCATGTGTACGAAACCTGAGAAAGCAAACCATTCGCCATCAGGAAGATGGCAAACAGTAAGCTGATGTTTCTCTTGGCTAATTGTGTAAGCACTGGTCTAATCATCGATCTATGGTATTAAATAAATTCGTTTTTGCTCAAAAGGAATATGGGCCCTGTTTAGGGTCCACACCTTTTTCGTCGATGTACTAAGACCAACATCTATTCCAAAAAGCCTTTCATATTATATTTTAATTTAATGTGATACACATTAGGATTATCTCTTATGTGTATCCGATTAGAAGCCAATACATAAGCTTTTTAGATGAAGTCAATATAATTCTAAAAAATTCTTAATATTTTGGAAAAGAAGCGTTGCAGAGTATTTGACTCATCAACTAAATCGAAGTGCGAAAGCAACGTTTTACCTTTAAATAAGGTATTAATGAATATAGTCTAATTCAAACATTATGATTCGTAATCTAAGCGCTTTTTTCATACTCTTCCTGGGATCTGTTCATTTTCTCCATTCGACGGAATCTGATTTAGCTTGTTCCATTGACAAATTGAAAGTGGAAGCATTGCCATGTGATTCTATGAACATATTTTTTGCTGAATTATCATTTGAAGTCGATGATCCGGGTGTTAATGGATTCCTGGTCAGAGGCAACGGTGTTGTTTATGATACATTTGAATATGGAGAAGTCTCATATGAAATTGGTCCGCTCTCAGGTGACTGTTCTACCATTTACCAATTTACTGTGGAAGATATAGATGATCCGGATTGTGAAGCATACTATGAATTTGACCTACCTGTTTGTTGTACACCACCAGAATGTAAAATTCAGGTTGATGATGTTGTTCAACTCGCATGTGACAGCAGTGGCTTCAGGCAAATTCAATTTTCATTAATAACCGAGAATATTGGAAGCCTTGGTTTTGATGTCTTTTTCATGGGTGTTCCTATCGCACATTTCGATTATGGATTCAACAATTATGTTATCTCAATACCAGGTAATGAATTCATCTCATTAAAAGTAGCTGACACTGAATTTCCTGACTGTTTTGACAAATGGATTATTGATGTTTCACCTTGTCTTGTTCCTGTCATTTGCAATTATAATGATTTTGACATCACACTTGAATTTGAATGCACCAGTGATACGACTTACAATGCTCTATTATTTGTTGCGTATACAGGCACTGATGACAGCCTGTATGTCTATCTAGATGATCAGGCACCGGAATTGAGGGCTGTCAAGGACTTCCCTGTCATTTACCCGGACATACTGGTTTCAAATGAATTATATGTCTTTTATGCACATGAACAGGATAATCCTTTCTGTTTTAACGGCACTGAATGGAATGATCCGCCGGACTGTTCCAATTATACTGACTGTAAAATAACAGATGTATTTGCAGAATTACATGACTGCAATACCATCTCAAATATGCAGATGGTTGACATCGAATTCAATGTAGAAAACCCGGTTTCGGATTCATTTATCATACAAGGGAATGGTGTCATTTTTGATACATTTACTTACGGTCAATTATTCTATACAGTTGGTCCCATTGAAGTCGACTGCCAGACGAATTTTGAATTTATCGTTGTCGACCTGGAAGAACCGAATTGCATCGGTGAATTTGTTTTCCCTGAAGCTCCTTGCTGCGAATGTGAATATTATGATTTCGTTGTAGATCCCGGCAATTGCACAGGAGATGGACTTTATGAACTATATCTTGATTTTGAATATGAAAATGTCGTTGATGATTACTTTGATGTGTATAGTGACGGGCAATTTGTTGGTATTTACGCCTACGATGATCTCCCTATAACAATCGATGAATTTCCTGAATCAGAAAATACATTTGATATTATTACAATCTGCGATAATGATAATCCCGATTGTTGTACAGACTTTGAATTTTCCGGGCCGGATTGTATGCAAGATGAATGCATGATCTCGAATGTATTTGCTGAAAGTACGCTTTGCAACGATGCCGGCAATGTATTTGTTGACATTGAATTCATTGTCCAAAACCCGGGAAGCCAGGGATTTATGATTCTTGGAAACGGCGTTAATTATGGAAGCTATCAATATGGTCTTGCAACATATACCGTCGGTCCTATTGATGGAGACTGTACAACGATATATGAATTTATTATACAGGATATTGAAAACCCTGACTGCTCAGACTTTTTTGAATTCGATGATCCGATATGTTGTGACTTAGAATGCGAGATATCAAATATCGTTGTGAACCCTGTCGAGTGTACTGGAGACGGCTTATTCTCTTTGTTCCTGAACTTCCAGTATGAAAATGTACAGGATAATATATTTTCTGTGTATTCAGGCAATACTTTTATTGGGACATACCTTTATTCCAGTCTGCCTGTCTTGATCCAGAGCTTTCCGGAAAGTGATAATGCATTAGATATCATAACTGTCTGTGCTGACAATAATCCTGATTGCTGCGAGACGATTGAATTCTCAGGATTGGACTGTATGGAAGATGATCCCGAATGCCTCATTTATGATCTGTCAGTTGATCCGATTCAATGTACCGGGGATGGTTTGTTTTCAATCTGGGTAGAATTTGCTTTCCAGAATCCGACGAATGACTTCTTTGATGTATTCTCGGGAGATCAAAATATCGGGACATATCCATTCAGCAATGTCCCACTCATCATTGAAGACTTTCCGGCAGGTGATGATGAAAATGAACTAATAACCATTTGTATAAATGACAACGAAATGTGTTGTGCTGAACTCGAATTCCAGGGACTGGAATGTGTCCAGGAATGTGCAATCTGGGATATCGTGGTTGATCCGATTGAGTGTACCGGTGACGGGCTCTACTCTATTGTACTGGATTTTGAATATGAATACAACACCAATGATTTCTTTGAAGTCTTTTCTTCCGGAGTATATCTGGGTCTTTTTCCCTTTGAAAATTTGCCGGTAACAATATTGGATTTTCCCGAGCGGGATGCTGAGTATGATATCATAACTGTATGTCAGAACGACACAGATAACTGTTGTGCTTCACACGAATTCATAGGACTGGATTGTACTGAAGATCCAATATGCCTTATATCAGATGTTGAAATTGAACTGGTTGAATGCACAGGTATTGGCACTTACTCAATGTACCTTAACTTCAGTTATGAAAACGTCACTAACAACTTTTTCGAAATTTTTTCGGATGGCAATTACGTCGGGACATATGCCTATGAAGATCTTCCTGTCTTGATCGAAGCTTTTCCCGAACGTGATGCAGAGTTTGATTTTATAGTTATTTGTGACAATGACAATCCAGCCTGCTGTTCAGGATTTGAATTCCTTGGCTTAAATTGTGAAGAAGAAGAAAACTGTGAAATAACAGGAATATTTGCAGAAGCCGGCGAATGCAATGATGAAGGACTTGCATATGTAGATATAGAATTCGATGTCGATAATCCGGGAACTTTGGGATTTGTTATACGTGGAAATGGTGTATTGTATGATACTTTTGAATACGGCCAACTATTCTATACCGTGGGTCCGGTTGAAGGAGATTGTGAAACCTTATATGAATTCCTTGTTATTGATCTGGAAAATCCTGACTGCAGCAGCGAATATATTTTTGAGGAAGAAATCTGCTGTGAGATGGAAGAATGTATTATCTACGATGCCGCAGGAGAATATTATGATTGTGACAGTACTACAAACCAATTCTTTGTTGACCTTGCTTTTGAATATGAGAATGTTGGAAACTCGGGCTTCACAGTCAGAGGTAATGGAGAAGTATATGATACTTTCGAGTACGGTCAGGATTTCTATACCATAGGTCCTCTGGATGCTGATTGCGTGACGGTCTATGAGTTTATAATTTCAGATTTTGACAAGCCGGATTGTTTTGATTTCTTCTTTTTTACAGAAGCTGTTTGTTGTGAAGAAGAAGTAGAATGCTCAATTGACGAGATAGACATTATTGCTGCCGATTGTATCGATGATGTATACATTATTGAAATTGATGTGATGTATACGGGTATTGAAAATTCAGGATTTGACCTTTACCTGGATGAAGAATTTTATTCATTTCACCTGTTTGAAGACCTGCCTGTAGAAATTGAAGTATCTAAAAATGAATTTGAAGCACCTTTTTTAATGACTGTTTGTGAAAACGACAATGAGTCATGTTGCAACGATATTCTTTTTGAATTTGAATTACCTGATGCGATTAATGTATTGCCTGAGGATAGTTTTAAGATAAGAAGTAATAAGCAGGAAATTTTTATAAAGACAGATCTGAACGATGCATTCAATGCATCTATCTTTTCAATTGAAGGAATGAAACTTCATTCGGAAGGGTTCAGAAATGAGTTATCTATCGGGACTGAAACTTATGGGGCAGGATTGTATATCCTTGTCATTGAATCAGCTTCAGGTGTATTTACCAAAAAAATTGTGATGATGCAATGAAACTAATTTCTTACTTTGCGACTTTAGATAAAGTATGGAAGGAAACAAATTTAAAACACTGAATTGGGATGATTTTCAAAAAATGGGTAACCCGGAAAATGCACCCGAAGAACCCAAGGATAATAAAGTGGAAAGTAATAGCTTTTTATCAAGATCCAAGATTCGTGTGCACCTGGAAAAGAAAGGAAGAGGCGGTAAATCTGTTTCTATCGTCAGGGGAATTGAAATGACCAATACGCTGATGAAAGACATCGAAAGAGGTTTGAAATCCTATTGTGGTGTTGGAGGAACTCAAAAGAATGGCGAAATCATTTTGCAAGGAGACCACAGGGATAAAATCATCACTTACCTGAAATCCAAAGGGGCAAAAGATATCAAAAAAGCCGGGGCCTAGAAAATTCGATTTTCAACATACGCCATTTATCCTGAAGATCTTTCCTGAATTCAAAATGATAAGCTTTAGTTTCCAGGATTTCTTTCAACTCTTCGTGATACAGGTCACTTGTTTCCATATATAGCTTTCCTCCTTTTGCACATTGTTTTTCTGCCTGCCCGATAATTCTTTTATAAAACACAAGCGGGTCATCCCCTTCCACGAACAATGCCTTTGCTGGTTCGTATCCAAGAACATTGTTATCCATCCTGGATCTTTCCTCTGGTAAAATATAGGGCGGATTACTCACCATGATATCGTAAAATATTTCTTCATCCAGATCTTCATCCAGGATGTTCGCTTCGATGATATCAAGATCAATGCCCAGGTTATCGGCATTACCACTGATTACCTGGCAGGCGCCGGCATCTATTTCAAGTGCAGTTCCTTTGGCGCTTTTTAATTTGCTTAATAAGCTGAGTATGATACATCCACTACCCGACCCTATATCCAATACCCTGTAAGGCATTGAATAAGAAACTTCGCTCAATATCCAATGTACCAGTTCTTCAGTCTCAGGACGAGGTATAAGTACATGTTCGTTAACATAAAACCAGATCCCGTAGAAATAAGCGCTTTGACAAACGTATTGAACTGGAACTCCTGATATGAGTCTGTCGAGATCGCCTTCAAAATCCTTGATATCAATACCTCTCATGGCATCGGTATAATAAGCAGCTATATTGCCTGCTTCTCTCTCACCATACATCCCGGACAAGGCTTTACGGATCCTTTCTTTCATGCTAAAATCATTTCCTTTCAACATAAACCGGGTAATTGAAATGATTAAAGTAAGATCCTTTTAAAGTCCGTTTTGTTCTGTCCAATATCATATGTCTTTCAAGATTAAAAGACAGGCTATAATCAGCAGCTTCAGGTTGAATATCATAGGACATTTTATCCGCTAGCTCAGGGATCGACTTATAAGTGGTATCCAATGCAGATCTGAGGCGATACATCAAACATGTAATATCATTCCTCTCCCTATCATCAAGCTGCTTAAATCTTCCGATACTTCCGGACTGAATGCTGGCCGTTTCCCTGTATTTCCATCCTTCCATATAATCATTAGGCAATTTTTGCTGATCTGGATCGAGCATCGAACTTTCAAAAGGTATTTCCATGAACTGACACAACTGCGGAACAATGGTCCCCGGATCAGTCACCAGGTTTTCATATTGAATGGTTAAACATGTAGGCTTATTAATGTACTCCAATCCAGCTGTTGTATTCAGCAAATAAATGACACAGGCATCATAGACATGCATACCCCGATTGATCAGTGATGCGATAGTATCTTCATGATTTCTTACGATATGAATGACTTTCGATCCAGGAAATGACTTTAAAAACTTGTTGAAGCAAAAGACGTTAGACGGTGTTTTCTCAGCCCATATCATTTTACTTTCTTCCTTCATCGACTTCATATAAAACACCTCTGCAAAATCAGGAAAGGAATTACTTGCATAAAGAAGCTGCTTCAATTCCTCATTTGAAATAGAGTATTCATTATCAATTATAATTCCCCTGAGATGATGCCAGCCAGCACTTCGGAGTCCTGCAAAATATTTCCTGAATAAGCGGGCTTTCTGTTTGCCCCATTTCTCATATAATTCTTCTTTTGAAAACAAGGCAGTCTCAGATCCACAAAAGACTTTACTATGCCTGTTCAGGATTCTCCTGAGTAGTGAACTTCCGGTACTTGGGCTTCCCCCGATTAATAAGGCCATATTTGTAATGTAAAGGAAATATCAAAAGTGCAGATTATTTCGTTTTCTTTTATACCATATTTTATTTTAAATTGTATTGATGAAAAAAGAGAAGTATAACTTTGAATGTGAGGTTTTTGATTCGATAGACTTATTACCAAAAGAAATACAACAACTTCTGGCGGTCGCTGAAGACCAATTAAACTATTCATATGCGCCGTATTCAAATTTCCTGGTCGGTGCAGCTGCACAATTGGAAAATGGTGAAATACATGCAGGATGTAACCAGGAGAATGCTTCCTATCCATTATGTATCTGTGCAGAACGCGTCGCTCTATATAATGTTGGATCTCGCCATAAAGACTTTATAATCACTGCCATGGCCATCACTGCCCATAATCCCAGGAAAACGTTAAACGAACCTTGTATGCCATGTGGTGCCTGCCGACAGGTTATCCAGGAATTTGAGCAACGACAGAATAGTCCAATGGATCTTTACCTCACGGGTGACTCGGGTAAAATCATCAAGATTGCAGGAATTAAGAACATACTTCCATTATCATTTAATATTAATAATTTGATTTGAGGAGGAACCACCTTCGCTAAAGCTTCGGCGGTTAAAGCTTCGGCGGTTACATATAGATGATTTATTTAGCTTTTACTGCAGTAGTTCAAAAAACTCCATATTTCCGTCATTGACAGCTGTTACTAAATAATCTATATCTCCACAGTTTATGATTTCAATACTCTTCACATTCCCTGAAGTGATCAAGCCTGAGTCCTGGTAAATTTCAAAGTTATTCTGTCCATCACCTAAAAGGACATACCCTTTTGATGCATCATACCTGACAGTTTCTACTTCCGCATTGTAGATGTTACCTGCTCCGATAATATCAAGATGTCCATCTTTATTAATATCCCGCACTAGAATATCCAATGTTGGACCAAATTGTGCTTCCAATGGAAGGCTTTTCCTTTTGTATTGCTGATTACCGTCATTAACAAGAATTACAGATTCAAAATTATCGGCCTGGTAGTGAATGGCTGATGATAATTTATCCTCCCCATATATCTTGATCAGATCCGCTTCAGCAAAGCTTTTAAAAGTGGGGAATTTGTCTTTAATAAAAGGCATCTGTTGAGAGGAACACTCCCTGCCTCTGACAGGTAGAAGTTTGCCACTCGATTCTTTGGACAGGACGATATCCAGATTGCCTGTATTATCAAAATCATCACAAAAGACATGGAACGGCTTTTCTTCTTTTGCACCGAATTTATTGTTTAAGCCGAGATTGCCAAGCACAAGGTCAAGATCACCGTCTTGATCCAGGTCCTCAGCATGTACAGCATACCACCAACCTGTTCCTGATATCTGAGAAAGGTCTTTTTTTATAAATCTGCCATTCTCATTCTCCATCACTATCAGCCCCATCCATTCACCAACGACGATAATATCTTCGTCTCCGTCACCATCATAATCAGAACAAATGGCATCAGTCACCAATCCCAACTTATTCAATCCTGGTGCCATCTCATTATTGACTGCGATAAACCTGTTGTTCTCATTCTTCAACAGGTAGGAATCTGCTGGCAATGGATATTGACCCGGAATCACACGGCCTGCCACAAATAAATCCTGGTCTCCGTCTTTATCATAATCCAGAGCGCGGACAACAGAACCACTTGACCTGATATCGGGTAAGCGGTTATTTGATTTTCGGAACTTTCCGTTACCATTATTTATATATAACCTGTCTGACATCATCCTGTTGCCAGGTTCTTTTTCGTTACTCCCGGTCAGCACATAAAGGTCCATATCCTTGTCATTGTCAGCATCAAAAAACAAAGCGTCGATATCTTCAGAATCTCGATCCTTATTGAACAGGGACTGGTTACTCTTGCTGAATTTTCCATTTTGATCCTGGATATACAGGCTCGAAGTATTTCCGTGTGCACTCCCTATAAAAACATCAACTAATCCGTCATTATTCACATCCCCTTTTACAAATGCAGGTCCAATCGTAGAAAGCTTGTTGGGTAATAGTACTTCCTTTTCAAAATCATTGTAATTGTTTTCTGTGTGATTGATTCTTAAACCCTCCGGCGGATCAGTTTTCTTTTTAAATAAAGGCTTTGCAGAGGCAATTGCACGGGATCCCGCGCTGGCATCTGCGTAATCAAGTAACAACTGCTTATTGGCCTTGACATTCTCTATCAATTGTGTTTTGCCATCAGGCCATGTGACCCTGATTGATTCTGCTGTTTTATAATCATTCAAGCCAATAACCATCGTTGGACTATTTGAAGACTGGAATCCTCGCGTTAGAAAATGAGAATAGTATTGAGTCTCACCTCCTGCAGTGACTTCAAGTTTACATCCAATTCCCTGTGTATTACCGGTAGTACCTTTAAACTTTATTCTCAGGTAGTTGGAGCTGCTGTTATTTTGATAAACAGAACAGAAATCTTCAAGATTGTTGAGCACCAGGTCAAGGTCGCCATCATTATCAAGGTCGCCATATGCAGCACCATTTGAATTTAACTTTTGAGATAATCCCCATTTTTGGATTGCATTTTCAAAGGTTCCGTTTCCTTTGTTCCTACACATGTAATTTGCCAGCTTGAAGGAAGGTACAAGTTCAAAAACTTCATCAATATGCATTTGACCCTGTGCACTTCTCTCGCTTAGCCTGTTCTTGTAATCATTATCAGTCATTTCTCTTTTTATACCATTCGTCACAAACAGGTCCTTATTGCCATCACCATCAAAATCAGCAAAAAGAGGTGCCCAACTCCAATCTGTTTTAGGCACACCTGCCAGGTGGGCTATTTCGCTAAATACACCTTGCCCCCTGTTTAGTTGCAACATATTCGCCATGTACTGGTGATGGTAATTGTTTGCGACCATGGTATTAAACTGAAAAGTACTCATGGCAGCCATGTTTTGTTTGGAACGTTTATGGTCTTCTGAAACCATGTCTACGACAATAAGATCTTCCTTTCCGTCATTATTTATATCAGCAACATCAGAACCCATACTGTAATATGAGATGTGATCCATATGATCCAGAACCTTATCTTCAAATCCTCCTATTGTATTGTTGATCCATAACTGATCCGGTTCCGTAAAGTCATTACATACATAAATATCGAGCCAACCATCATCATTGTAATCTGCGATGGCTGCACTAAGACCCCAGTTCTTATTTACAATGCCGGCCATAGCAGAAACATCATTATAACGACCTCCATCATTTCTGTATAGTTTGTCTGAAAATTCCGGAACAATAGCTCTCTGGATTTCAGGATTCATTGCATTATTATTGATAAAATCCGCCCTGTGATTGACCAGGTACATATCCAGGTCACCATCCTTGTCATAATCAAAAAAGTAGGACTGGGTTGAAAAACCCTGGTCTGCAAGACCATAAGCAGATGCTGATTCAATGAATTTATTATTGCCCTGGTTGACAAAAAGCTTGTTGCGTCTTAGCGCGTTATTATTACGGGAAGCTGACTTGCACACATAAATATCAAGTAGTCCGTCATTATTGACATCCACCATAGATACCCCCGTAGACCATCCTTTATCATCGGCGGTACCAGATGTATTGGTGATATCTTCAAATACCATTTTCCCTTTATTAAGATATAATTTATTCATCCCCTGGTTAGAGCTTAAATAAATGTCATCAAGACCATCATTATTGATATCACCAATGGCTACCCCTCCTCCATTATAGATATAGACATAATTAATGAAGTTGAAAGCATTAGACTCAACAACCGAATTCCGAAATCCAATCTTTGTTTGGGCAGGATTGAGTAAAGTAAATAACTCCTTGGTTTCGGCGGTTGATACCTTACGATTATTCTCGCTTTGACAGGCGCTAAATATCATAATGAACCCCATATATACAAGGATTCTTACTGGTTGCAGTTTTCTTATCATAAATCAAAAAGTTGGTTGCACGGTCATTGGAATGGTGCAACAAGATAATATTTCCATTTTAGCTAAAGAAATTCCATCAAAGACCAATTAATTGGAGTTCGAAAAAGGGACAACAAAATAAATTTCATTAAGCAGAGTTAAACTCTTATTTTTCTGCAACGATTTTTTTAACATAATCTGATTATGAATTTTACGACAATAGATTTAGTAGTATTTGCAGGCTGGATCCTGTTTATGATATGTTTGGGACTCTGGTTATCAAGAGAAAAACAGGATACAACACAGGATTATTTCCTGGCTTCTAAATCTCTGCCATGGTGGGCGGTAGGTGGTTCATTAATTGCATCCAATATTTCGGCAGAGCAGTTTATCGGCATGTCCGGATCTGGTTATGTTGTCGGGATGGCTATTGCTTCATATGAATTGATGGCGGCCCTTACTTTAATAATCATTGCAAAGTTTTTCCTACCTGTCTTCCTGAAAAAAGGCATTTACACTATGCCCCAGTTTCTTGAACAACGTTATGACAACAGGGTTAGAACAGGACTTGCAATCTTCTGGGTATTGTTATTTGTTTTTGTCAACATCACTTCGGTACTATACCTGGGAGGATTAGCTTTGAAGACCATTATGGGCATCCCTTTAATATATGGGGTTATTGGTATTGCCCTCTTTGCATCAACATTTTCAATTTTTGGTGGTTTAAGAGCGGTTGTATGGACTGATGTGGTACAGGTTGTTGTTCTGATCCTTGGAGGATTACTTGCAAGTTACCTTGTATTGAATGCTCTTGGAGGTAGCTTCTTCGGCGGTTTTGAAATGTTGGTCCAGAAGGCGCCTGAGAAATTTGACATGATCCTGGATAAAGCAAATCCCGAATACATCAATCTCCCCGGGATCAGTGTGTTAATAGGAGGTATGTGGATAGCCAATATATACTATTGGGGAACCAATCAGTACATCATACAAAGAGCACTGGCTGCCAAGAATCTTAAAGAAGCCCAGAACGGAACCATATTCGCTGCATTTTTAAAAGTATTATTACCACTTATAGTTGTTATACCAGGTATCGCGGCATTTGTCCTGGGCGCTGATATTGAAAGACCTGATGAGGCCTATCCATGGGTTTTGAACAATTATGTGACCGTTGGTTTCAAAGGCCTGACATTTGCAGCCCTTATTGCAGCTATCGGTTCGTCATTAAGTTCCATGGTGAATAGTACCTCTACAATATTTACCCTGGATATATACAGACCGTTTTTTATGAAATGGGATAAGGAACATGATCAATTGCTGGATGCCCATGAACATGATAGCAAGCAGTTGAATCCCAAAGAAGAATTGCACCTTGTCAGGGTGGGTAAAATAGCTGCTGCTGCTTCTTTGGTTATTGGAGTTGTTGTAGCACCACTTCTTGGAAACCTGGATCAAGCCTTTCAGTATATACAGGAATACACAGGATTTATCAGTCCGGGAGTCGTCGCTGTCTTCCTGATGGGGCTATTCTGGAAAAGGAGTTCTACAGGTGCAGCATTAACAGCAGTGATCCTGGCCATCCCGCTGTCTGCTGGGTTCAAATTCCTGGCACCGGGACTTCCATTTATAGACAGGATGGGTATTTGCTTTATAATCCTGATCGCTGTCATGGTCGTTATTTCCTTAATTGAAAATAAAGCTGCTGACAGTAAAGCCATTGAAATTGATAAATCATTATTTAAAACCAGCCAGGTATTCAATATTTCGGCAGTGGTCATTTTTGGGGTTCTGGCAGCGATATATGCCGTCTTCTGGTAGGCTATTTCTAAAGAATAAGAATCAATAATGAATTATTTTATTGCAGAAATCATAGGTACATTCTTGCTCATACTCCTCGGAAACGGGGTTGTAGCCAATGTCGTATTAAACCAGACCAAAGGACAAGGATCCGGGTGGATAGTTATTACGACCGGTTGGGGACTTGCTGTGTATGTCGCAGTAGTTGTTGCCGGGCCATATAGTGGTGCGCATATAAACCCGGCAGTGACAATTTCTTTAGCTGTTGCAGGATTGTTTGAATGGGCATTGGTAGGACCTTATATCCTGGCCCAGATGATAGGAGCCATGCTTGCTGCCGCGGTAGTCTGGTTCATGCACAAGGATTATTATAAAGTTACACCTGACAAAGATTTGAAGCTTGCTACTTTTTGCACAGCCCCTGCCATAAGGAATTATCCAATGAATGTTTTTGCGGAGCTGGTTGGCACATTTGTACTTCTTTTTGCGATCCTGTTTTTCACTTCTCCTGAAATTGAACTTGAAGCCAACCAGGCAGTACAATTTGGCCTGGGCTCCCTTGGTGCATTGCCTGTTGCATTTCTTGTATGGGGTATCGGCTTAAGTCTAGGTGGTACTACTGGGTACGCCATCAATCCTGCACGGGACCTTGGACCCAGGATAATGCATGCTATTCTTCCAGTTAACGACAAGAGAGACAGTGACTGGAACTATTCGTGGGTTCCTGTTGTGGGGCCTGTTATCGGTGGGGTTATTGCTGCTGCATTATACCTGCTTCTTGCCTGATATAGTCAGTTCTCTCTCACAAGGAAACCAAATCCAATTTGCGTGTGTTATAACATTGTATTAACTTTGAAAATAAAAGAGACATGCGCACAAACATCATAAAAGTTGGAAACTCTAAAGGCTTGATTCTCAGTAAAACAATATTGGAAAAGTATCAGATAAAGAATGAAGTGAACATCAGACTTCAAGATGAATACATAATTATTGAACCAATAAATAAGCCTCGAATTGGCTGGGACGATCAGTTCGCAAAGGCAAAATCAGCCGATGAAAATGAACAATTGATCCCGGATGTATTCGAGGATGAAGAGTTATTGTCATGGGAATAAACCAATATGATGTTGTTCTGGTTAATCTAAATCCAACAATTGGCAGTGAAATCAAAAAAACAAGACCATGCGTTGTGATTTCTCCAAATGAACTAAATAGAAATTTGAACACGGTTGTTATTGCTCCATTGACAACTAATTTAAAAAACTATCCAACAAGAGTAAATGTGAAATTTGAAGGAAAGGAAGGAAAAATTGCAGTTGATCAGATCAGAACGATCGATTCAAGAAGAATATTAAAAACGCTTGGTAAAATACTTACCAACGAAGTAAAGAATTTGAAAGAAATCATAAGACAAACTTATGTTGACTGATATACGAGAGAGAACAATATGTATGAGATCAGACTTGCTATCCCATCGTCTACTCCATGCACTTAAGCGTTGATTAAATACTCTGCTGAAATCCGGAATCCTTAATTATTTAGTTCGATTCAACAAGTCATCATAGTGTATTGAAAGTAGTCTGCCTAAAGCCTTTTCATTTCGATAAGTTTGTGTCTTCAAACTCAGATTTCCTTTCGGAACTATAAACGGGCCAGTATATTTTTTGCCAAAATGGACAGGAAATGTATTGTCAATTGTATAATAGATGTCCACATCCGGTGTCTCACATGACAAAGTCACTTCTACTTGTTCGTTCTTATTTTCAACCATGATGACAGGATCATAAACTGCCTGACAGATATTCCGATTCTTATTATCAAAAACGTCAAAGTGATGTTCTACCCTTCCTATAAAATCATCCCAGTTCTTACGTTCTTTTGGGCTCCATACAGTTTCTGCGATCGCCAATGCCCTCGGGTAAGCCATATAGAATGCAAAATCAATCGTAGGAATCACTTCTGCCCACAGGTTGCCCTGCCCTCCAAGTATAAATGCAGGATCTACATCTTTGGGGATAGGTTCAAAACGATATGATTTCTGAAGACTTAAATCTGCATAGATTCGGTTCTCGACAGAATGATCTCCCTGGGTATAATCCAGGTAACAATAGGTTGTTGGAGACATGACCACTTTATGACCCATGTTTGCAGCCTGGATACCTCCTTTCATTCCACGCCAACTCATCACAGCGGCACCTTCAGCCAATCCCCCTTCAAGGATTTCATCCCAGCCAATCAGCTTTTTTCCTTTACTGCTGATTATTCTTTCCACACGTTTTACAAAATAGCTTTGTAGCTCATGGCTATCATGAATATCATTTTCTTTCATAAATTTCTTGACACCCGGATCTTCCTCCCAATATCCCTTATAGCATTCATCTCCCCCCATATGGATATATTCACCGGGAAACACTGCAGCAACTTCGGTAAAAACCTTATCCAGGAATTCATACACTGCCTCATCTGCAGGGTTAAGTGTATTCTCAATCAGCATACTGAACTTTCCGTTTCCATGCCATTCAGCAAATTTGGCTCCCGGGTTCACAAATTTGGGCTCTTTCTTTGTTGACAATTCAGGGTATGCGGCCAGGGCTGCCATACTGTGCCCGGGTACATCGATTTCCGGAACAATTGTAATGTTTCTTTCTGCAGCATATTGTACTACCTCCCTGATCTCTTCCTGTGTATAAAATCCCCCATAAGTAGCCTCTTCTCCATCATCAGGATAAGCCCGTTGTGATCCAAAGCGACCTACTCTTTCCACGCGCCAGGCACCGACTTCTGTCAGCCTGGGTAATGACTTTATTTCTACACGCCATCCCTCGTCATCTGTCAGATGCCAATGAAATGTATTGAATTTATATTGCGACATCTGATCAATGAACATTTTAACCTCTTCTACTGTGAAAAAATGCCTGCTGACATCCATCATCAATCCCCGCCATTGAAACCTTGGGTAATCAATTACTTTACATGATGGAATCTTAATAATTTCATTGGCCTTATTCCTTTGCGGAATCAGTTGTCTCAAAGTTTGAGTTGCATTGAACAATCCTGCCCCAGTATTCACTTCAATGCGAATTACATCAGGATTGATTTCGAGGATATATCCTTCCTTAGCTATTTCTTTATTATACACCGCGATATGGCGGATTATTATAGCTTTTTCTTTTCCATTACTATCTACCGGCAGTCCTGATTCCTTTAAATAAAACTCCAATTTTTCAGACTGAAAAAGAATACCCTGATCATTTGAATCTGTCGTAAGTGAAACTGATTGATCCCAGGTAAAAAACCCGGATCTCGTTTCATATTGCACCGGAACCGGTATGATATGATGCTGTGATACAAGGAATAAAGGACACAGG
>JABDPK010000022.1 GCA_013042795.1 Saprospiraceae bacterium
CCCGGTATAAAAATCTATGGGATGTCATCTTCATCCCTTGCAGAAATCTGTCAAAAAAATGATCTTGAATATGTGAACGAGGTGTTTTCAGACAGGAAGTATGCCTATTATGACAGACTTCAGTCGAGAAAAGAACAAGGATCAGTCATGACAGATATAAACGACATATATGAACAACTCACACTTTTGACTCAAAATCAGGTGAAAGATATTCATGGACAAGTTCATGAACTGAAGACAGATTCGATCTGCATGCATGGTGACACCCCGGGTGCTGTGAACATAATCAAACAAATTCATCAATTCCTAAAAGAACAAGATTTTGACATCGTTGCGCCTTCATGATTACGAATTTACTGTACATCTCTTCGAGAATGATTTTATCATTCTGAGATCTAGCAGGATTGACGGAACAATCAATGCAGAAATCAGCCTGGGTATTTTAAATCAAAGACCGAAGTTCGTGGACGAAGTAATCAGTTCACCTTCTGAAATTCTATTAAAAATCAATGAACACTTTCACGAAAAGTCTCTGGAATCATTATATCTCATCGACTTCAAATCTACTTCGAGAAGCCGTCAGTTGAAACTACCGGTATTTTTCGGCCATGAATTTGAATGGGACAGGGTGGATCTTCTTACTGGTCTGTCGAAAGAAGTTTATATCGAAAAGCTTGTTGAGGCTGATTTGACAGTTTCGATGTTTGGTTTCATCCCCGGTTTCATTTATATCGACGGGCTTCCGGAAGCCCTTTATGTGCCGAGAAAAGAGAACCCGGCACGTCATCAATCACCAAATACTATTGCAGTTGGAGGGCCATACCTGGGTATTTACAGTATACCAAGCCCTGGTGGCTGGACTTCACTTGGACAGGCTGCAGTGACTCTTTTTGATCCCGGCACTTTACCACCGACACAACTGAATCCAGGAGATAAATTGCAGTTGGAAATCCTCGAAGAAGAAGAATTTATTAATCTTTCAAATCAATCTATCACTTTACTAAAGTATAATGGCATCCATTAAATTCATACAGGCCGGGTTGATGACGAGCGTCCAGGATCTGGGAAGGCCCGGACTAATGTATTATGCCATTCCCAATTCCGGGGCATTGAATCCAAGTTTTGCACAGGAAGCAAATCTGCTGGCTGGTAATCCAATAGATGCTCCGGTTATTGAATGTATCATGACAGGTCCTGTTATTGAATACCAGGATAGATGCCGTTTTGCAATCTGTGGTGCAGATATGGGATGGCTCCTGGATGGCATGAATATAAAACCAGGACAAAGCTATGATGCCATACCTGGAAGTATACTCCAATCAAGGTCTACAAACGACATGAAAACAGCCTATATTTCAGTCGAAGGTATATTGCAATGCCAAAGTAGTTTTAATTCTTCTTCCAGCTACCATTTTGCAGGATTAGGTGCTCATAGTGGTCAGCGGATCAAAAAACACCAGTTCCTGGAATTTACTATTGAGCCTGAAGAACATCTGATCCAGCTTGAATTCAGACCATCCCTGGAACTGGTGCATGTACTGAATATCCAACCCGGACCAGAATTCAATATTATATCTAGCGAAGGCATAGATACTTTATTCAACACTTCATTTAGAATTACTCCTAATTCAAATCGCATGGGATCCAAACTTCAAGGTCAACCGGTTGATCATAAAAAAATGGATCGAATGGGTTCTGTACCCCTGCTGCCGGGATTCATCCAGTTGCTGCCTTCAGGTCAGCTGGTAGTGATTCTCCAGGATGGCCAGACCACCGGTGGTTACCCAAGGATCGGGTATCTTAAAAAGATAGAACTAGAGAGATTCAATGCCATGCCACTGGGATACTCCTTTGATTTCAGCAAGTTCTAGTTTACTCTGACAAAGGTGACGAGGATCAGGAAAAAATGCATGTACAATATGAACTAATTTGATAGCTTTGTGCCGTAAGAATAAAACTTATGCTCACCACGGCACAAATCGTAGAAGAAGCACAAAGACTCCACAAGGCTGAAAAGAATCGGCAACAAATTCAGGCCACCACTTTAATATATCCCGACATGACGATCGATGACGCGTATGCAATTCAATCAGCATGGATGGATATCAAGAAATCTGAAGGCAGAACAGTAGCTGGTTACAAGATTGGCCTGACTTCAAGAGTGATGCAAAAAGCCATGAATATTGAAGAACCGGATTATGGCACCTTGCTGGACGATATGGTCTTCGAAGAAGGATCTGAAATTGAAGCAGATGCCTTTCTTGATCCCAGGATCGAAGTAGAACTGGCTTTTTTCCTGAACAAACCACTTTTTGGTGAAAATCTCACAATATCAGAAGTATTGGATGCCACGGATTATATCTCCCCGGCATTGGAATTAATTGCGGCCAGAACCTTTAGGGTTGACCCTGAGACAGCTTACAAAAGAAATGTAAAGGATACGATTTCAGATAATGCAGCCAATGCCGGAATCATTCTGGGTGAAGCTAAGGTTGATCCTGCTTCCCTTAATCTTAGATGGATTGGGGCAATGATGTTCAGGAATGATATTATCGAAGAAAGTGGAGTTTCAGGTGCGGTTCTGAATCACCCTGCCAACGGTATAGCATGGCTGGCTAAAAGATATGCAAGACATGGTATCAGCCTGGAACCGGGACAGATCATTTTGGCTGGTTCATTTACAAGACCAGTCCCTGTGAGAAAAGACGATACCTTCAAAGTTGAATATGGCGCATTGGGAACCATTAGTTGTTATTTTAAATAAATAAGATGAATATTAACATAAACAGGTTTAAATCAAATATAAATACAGGCAGAACACAATTTGGATTGTGGAATGGTTTGACGGATTTATATGCTGCCGAGATTCTTGCTGGTGCCGGGTTTGATTTTGTTTTAATCGACGCCGAACACGGTCCTTTTGATTTGAGAACAATCATCTCACAATTGCAGGCCATGTCAAAATTCAGCGTTTCCCCAATTATCAGACCACCGGTCGGTGACCCTGTGATCATCAAGCAGTTATTGGACGCCGGAGCTCAAACCCTGCTAATTCCAATGGTTGAGACAGCCGCACAAGCTGAAATGCTTGTAAAATCGATGCTGTATCCTCCTAGAGGAATACGGGGCGTAGGTACTGCATTATCACGCGCCGCACAATGGAACAGAACCAATAATTATTTCCGTGATGCCGATGAGCAAATGTGTTTGCTTGTACAAGTTGAATCGGTTGCAGGTTATAATGCGCTTGATGAAATCCTTGCAGTAGATGGTATCGATGGTGTGTTTATCGGACCAGCAGACCTGGCCGGATCAATGGGCTTTCTTGGTCAACCGACACATCCTGAAGTCATTGATGCAGTTGAACGTGGACTGGACAGCATCAGACTTGCAGGAAAAGCCGCAGGTACCCTGGCAGTTACAGAAGATTTAGCACGTCAATATGAAGAAGCAGGGGCAAATATCATTGGTGTTGGTGTTGACCTGGTCATTCTCGCCAAAGCCACGAAAAGTCTTGCAGAAAAATATAAGCCTGAACTTAAAAATATCACGAGTAACACCAAGTACTGATTCCTGGTCAGGGATTATTTTAATTTTAAAATAATATCTGCCATACTATCATTGCCATCAATCCTGATATCATGAATGATAATCCTGGCGCCTGGCATTATCCATTTTTCCGGGATCAATTCACCTGGCAATGTATTATTAGCTTTTGAAACATTATATATTCTGCTTGAACCGGCCTTTGTATGGTAAATAAATGAAAAACTGAAGTCGGGTGTCTTTTCACAATCACGATTGAGCGCCCAGATATTCAATGGTTTCCTGATATTTTTCAGGAATTCCTTTTGTGAAAACGATGAATTTGTCGTAAATGCCCTGCTTCCCCATCCCAGGTAGTAACATGGATGTGCCCGCGGAATGACATTATAAGTCTCTTCGTAAGTCTTTGAATCAAACACAACAATGGTATCTAAATCTACACCATCATAATTAATCTCTGATCTGTTTTCATCTAAATAGTTCACATAATCAGATAGTTCATTATAATTTTTAACAACAGTTATCTTCTCCTCTTTCGTCGAAGGATCATAGATGACTGCGGTATCGATACTAACCACAAAATATTCGTACCATTCAACCACTTTTACCGTTTCTT
>JABDPK010000024.1 GCA_013042795.1 Saprospiraceae bacterium
CCCAATACTTCAATTGACCCTGCATTGATATCGATTAAACCAAGGATCGACTTAAAAAGGGTGGATTTTCACGCGCCATTTGGACAGATAACACAAAATACATTTCCTGCATCTATGTCAAGGTGGATATTGGTGAGGACCCTTTTATTGCCATATGAAACTGAAAGCCCTTTAATAAGGATATGGATTTGTTCAGCCATTATTTGTTGAGTTTAATAATCAGTAACAACAGACCGAGGACAAAGAAAAGCCCGACGATCAGGTATGGCCAGAGGGAGCCTGATTCGGATTTGTTTAGATTATCAGGATTAATTTCATGACTTAAGGCATCTACGATGACATCTGTGTTGTGTTTTAACATATTGATATATGAATTGCCATGGCTGTCCTCATCACCAATTGAATCAGCATATAGCTCTCCACCAATCATGACATTGTTGTCTTTTGCAACTTGTTGAATCAATTTTGGATTGATGGTACTCTCAATAAAAATGGCAGGAATGCCGGTTTCTTTGATTGTTTTTGAAATTCTGATCATGTCTGATGTCTGGGCTTCAGATTCTGTGCTGATGCCCATCATTGCCTCCAGTCTCAGTCCATATCTTTTCCCGTAGTATTCAAAAGCATCATGTGATGTGATAAGTACGCGTTTTTCTTCCGGAATTTCTGAAATTCTCTTGATGATATAATCATCCAGTTCTTTAAGCTTTTTCGTATAGGTTTGGAAATTTGCATTGAATTCATCAGCCTTATCCGGTAAAAGCGAAATGAGTGCATCTTTGATGTTTCTGGTATAAATCTGACCATTTTTTACATCCATCCATGCATGCGGGTCGAAAGAGTCCTTGTATTTGGAACTGCTGATAGGAACAATTCCTGAAGTGACTGTATCGGTTATTGCTTTTGTTCCCGAGTTCGCGATAAGTTCCAGAATCCATCCTTCGAAAGTCAGCCCGTTAATAAAAATAAGATCTGCTTCATATACAAGTTGAGCATCTGCAGGTGTGGGTTCATACAAATGCGGATCACCACCAATGGGAACAATCAAACCATGTTCAACATGATCTCCTGCAATATTTTTAGTTATATCCCATATCATTGATGCAGAGCAAACAACCTTGGGTTTTTGTGCTGCAAGCGTAAGTCCTGCAGTTATGAAATAACTCAAAAAAATAAATCTACCAATGATACTTTTCATAATAACTGGGATTTTTTTACAAAAATGTTTTTGGATACTTTATTGGACAGGATGGCTTCATTTTGATCATCAATGATGACATGCATCGAATGGTCAAACTCAATATGTTCTTTGACTTCAATTCTTGTACCCAGGTTTATTTCAAGTTTATTGAGATATTTCAGAAAAGCATTGTCATGTTCCCTGACACCAACGACACTGCCTTTTTCACCAATGCACAGATTGAATAATGAATCCTGGGACCTTAAGGTGAATTTCCCTTCAGCATTTGGTATTGGATCTCCATGTGGATCATATTTTGGGTGTCCGAGATAATGGTCAAGCTTTTCTATCAGCGCTTCGGATTGAATATGCTCAAGTTGTTCGGCAATATCATGGACTTCATCCCAGGAGAAATTCAGTTTATTTACAAGGAATACTTCCCATAGCCGATGTTTTCTGATCAGTTTTATGGCCATATCTATGCCTTTGGAAGTCAGGTATACGCCTTTATATTTCTCATAATGGAAATATTCTTTTTCTGATAGTCGCTTCAGCATATCTGTGACAGATGCCGCTGATGTAGAAAGGTGTTTGGCAATGGCATTCGTATTTGCGGATCCCTGGTTTTTTTCCGTGATTTTGAAAATCGCCTTGATATAGTCTTCTTCAGTTCTGGTGGCCATAGCTGTATTTTGTTACCAAATATATGAAAATATTTAGATTAGCTTAAAAATATATTTCAGTTAATTTAAAATAGATGGATAAGAAATGATATAATCTGCATTCATTATTGTTATTAGGAATGTTTGCAATCCGTAAAAATCCCATTACTTTTGCAGCCTCAATTTAAAACTAAAAACAAAATTCTTATTTATATGGGACAGAACTTGATATATATGATTCCAGTTTTCGGGATCATTGCGTTATTATACACCTTTTGGAAATCTTCATGGGTGGCCAAACAAGAAGTAGGCACTGAAAAAATGGGCAGGATTGCTGACAATATTGCTGATGGTGCCATGGCTTTTCTAAAGGCTGAGTACAGGGTGTTATCCATTTTTGTGTTGGTAGTAGCCATATTAATGGCATGGAGCGGAATGAATGATGGATCACACTGGCTTGTTGCATTGTCATTTATACTTGGAGCCCTTTGTTCAGGACTGGCTGGATTTATCGGTATGCGTGTAGCTACAAAAGCCAATGTCCGTACAACAAATGCAGCAAGAACCGGATTAGCAAAAGCATTGGAAGTGGCATTCGCAGGAGGATCTGTAATGGGTCTTGGCGTTGTTGGGCTTGGCGTTCTTGGTTTGGGTACCTTATTCCTTGTTTATTCCCAGATGTTTGGTGTTGAGACACAATCCATGGTTCAGAGAGTAATCACCATTTTGACAGGATTTTCATTCGGTGCATCATCAATTGCATTGTTTGCGAGAGTGGGCGGAGGTATTTATACCAAAGCTGCTGATGTCGGTGCTGACCTCGTAGGAAAAGTAGAAGCAGGTATCCCCGAAGATCACCCCTTGAACCCGGCAACAATTGCCGATAACGTAGGAGATAATGTTGGTGATGTAGCTGGAATGGGAGCTGACCTTTTTGAATCTTATGTTGGTTCAATCATCGGAACAATGGTATTAGGAGCGGCCTTCATGGGACTTACAGGTTTCGAAGGCACTAATGATTTTGGTGGTATGAATGCTGTGATTCTTCCATTGGTTCTTGCCAGTATAGGTATCATTACTTCAATCATCGGGACTTTCTTTGTAAGAGTAAAAGAAGGTGGTAATCCTCAAAAAGCATTAAATGCCGGTGAGTTTGTTTCCGCTGGTATCATGCTCGTAGCCACATATCTTATTGTTGAATGGTTGTTACCTAATACATGGACCATCGGAGGTAAGGAATTTACTTCATTTGGTGTTTTCGTTGCAGTAATCTTTGGACTTGTTGCCGGACTCCTGATCGGAATGATTACAGAATTTTATACTGGAACGGGAACCAAACCTGTTAAATCGATTGTGAAACAGTCATTGACTGGTTCTGCAACAAATATAATTGCAGGTTTGGGTGTAGGGATGCAGTCTACAGCATTACCAATCCTTGTATTGGCAGTAGCTATTATCGGTGCACATCATTTTGCAGGATTATACGGAATTGCAATTGCTGCAGTAGGTATGCTTTCAAATACAGGTATCCAGTTGGCTGTTGACGCCTATGGACCGATTTCCGATAATGCAGGAGGAATTGCTGAAATGGCAGAATTGCCAAAAGAAGTCAGGGGACGCACAGACAAATTGGATGCAGTAGGTAATACGACTGCAGCTATCGGGAAAGGTTTTGCAATCGGATCAGCAGCTTTAACAGCATTGGCACTATTTGCAGCATATATGACAACTGTAGGAATCAATTCTATCAATATAGCTGAACCGGTGGTCATGGCTGGTTTATTGATCGGAGGAATGTTACCTTTCTTATTCTCCGCACTTTCAATGAATGCTGTGGGTAGGGCAGCCATGGATATGATCACTGAAGTAAGGAGACAGTTTAAAAATATTCCTGAACTGACTGCGGCACTGGAAGTAATGAGAAAGAATGACGATAAGGAATTTGCAGATTGGTCAGAAGCAGATCAGAAGACCTTTGAAGCGGCTGACGGGAAAGCAGAATATGGTAAGTGTGTAGAAATTTCTACGGCTGCTTCGATCAGGGAAATGGTATTACCAGGTCTTTTAGCAGTGATTACACCTGTTGTCATCGGCTTCGGACCCGGGATGTTTGGAAGTGATATGGGTCCTGAAATGTTAGGTGGTCTCCTGGCAGGAGTAACCGTTTGTGGTGTTTTGATGGCTATTTTTCAATCAAATGCAGGAGGTGCTTGGGATAATGCCAAGAAAATGTTCGAAGAAGGTGTAGAGATCAATGGTCAGATGTATTACAAAGGATCTGAACCACACAAAGCGACAGTCGTTGGAGATACAGTAGGTGATCCATTTAAAGATACCTCTGGTCCATCATTGAATATATTATTGAAATTGATGTCAGTTGTAGCGCTGGTTATTGCGCCGCTCCTCTAATCGATTTCATTTTGCAATAGAAAAAGGCATGGCATCAGTCATGCCTTTTTTTTTGTTTTCAGACATAATATAATTCCGGATATTATATGAAATTAAGTTGTATATATTAATTATATATATAATTGCCTATTTTTATTGCGATAAATATCTAACCAATAAAATATAATATTATGAATAAGTCTACCATCATTGCTGGTTTGGGTGGTTTTGTTGTATTGTTTATTCTTAATTACCTGTTCTATGGCATGTCAGGTCTTATGGACGGTTATGCAACAGAAGCAGGTGAGGCGGTATCTAAAGGAGAAGATATGAGTATGCCACTCCTTATTGCAGGACACCTCATATCTTGTCTTGTATTATCATTTGTTTATTCCAAATGGGCCAGGGGCTCACATAGCTTTGGACATGGGTTTCAACTTGGTGCGTTAATTGGAGTTTTGCTTGGTTTTGGTTTGGGATTGATATGGCTGGCCACATCCAGTTTTATGAGTTCAACTGGCCATATCGTGGATGGTATTTGGCAAATTGTTTCATATGGTATAACATGTGGCGTTATTTCTGTGATCTATGGAATGACGGATAAGGAATAGAAAATCATAACACTTATACTGGAATTAAGAGCTTTCTTTAATTAGAAGGCTCTTTTTTTTGTCATAATATTTTATCTTTTGATCCATTTTAAAAAAAATAAAGTCAAACGCCTCCTATGAAACATCTCTTTCCAGTTTTATTCTTGTTTATATCTGTACAAATCTGTGCCCAGTCCCAACTAGTAAATTCATTCAATTATGAATCTACAACAAGGGATACAGTTATTGAATTTCCTGTCGGAGATCACAATCAATACGAGCGTATTTTAATGCATTATTCCATGCGTTGCAAAGATGGACTTGTATCTACAGGATCTCAGCGAAATCTTGGTTGTGGAGAATGGGATTACAGTTGCAATACATATATTGTCGATTCTACAAGAGTTGACTCTTTGAAAGCCGTATCTGCTGATCATATCATACCCGGTTTTTCAGGCGACCAGTTCGATTATACGAATACAACAACATACAGTTATACCCAGTCTACACAATATTCAGTAGAGTACAATAACATAATTACAGAAGATATCATTGCAGTATCTGATTCTGTCGGGATGGATGTTCATCCATTTGGAACAAGCGGACAATCCTTCAACTCGAGATTTATTCTCAAAGCAGAAGACCTCCTCAATCAAGGCCTGGAAGAAGATGATATCGCTGGTATGAGTTTTAATTACGACCAGGGCGAAATGATGTATACCAATCTCAGGGTTCGTATGGCCCCAACCGCAGATGAGAAGACAGACCTGCAGGCAAACAATTATGACTGGCAAGACGTCTACTATCGCAATACACTTTTGAATTCAGATGATAACCGAATCAGGTTTTTCGAAAATTACAGCTGGGATGGATTATCAAATATTGCTGTTGAACTCAGCTATGATAAGTCAGAAGGAATTGATCTCAATATCCTGGAAGCAGGAGTTCAAGATGAAACTGTACTTATAAATGATGGAGCCAATTCTAAGTTTGTTGATATCGGCACGAGTGGACATATTTACCTGGAAGATGGCCTTGAATCCATAAAGGAAGAAATCACTGTAGCATTCTGGCAATACGGATCAGATATTTTGCCAGTTAATTCCACAATTTTTGAAGGAAGGGATGCCTCCGATATCAGGCAGGTTAATGTTCACCTGCCTTGGAGTAATGGGCAGGTATATTGGGATTGTGGTAATGATGGTGGAGGATACGACCGTATAAATAAGCCGGCAAATGCAGATGATTATAAGAACAAATGGAATCATTGGGCATTCACAAAGAATGCCATGACAGGTGAAATGCATATATACCTGAATGGAACGCTATGGCATTCAGGAACAGGAAAATACAAATCTATTGATATCCGTGATATGAATATTGGTGCAGCCATACGCAGTTCCACACTTTTCTATTATGGCTCCCTGGATGAATTCCAGGTTTGGGAAAAAGCACTTTCTGAGGAAGATATCAAAACCATTATGAGCAAAAAGGTTGATACGGATCACCCCGATTTTAACAAGCTATTAGTGTATTATGATTTTGAAGAATACAACGGAAATACAGTTGCAGACAGATCTTCTTTCCAGAATGATGGCGTAACAGAAGGTAAAATACTTCCAAGGTCCTGGAAAGGACAGGATCAGGTTTCGGGTGGAGAATATGCTTCAGAAATACCGGATATGAATATTCACCAGGGTTTATACTTTGCATGGGTTGAAGAAGAGATAGTTCTTGATTCAGTAGAGAATCTGCCAAATAAGGTGAGCTACTATTCTGTTGAAGGGACGGACCTGGTATTGGATTCAACCAACTTCATGTATATGGCAGGGGATTACCCGGTTATCGATGAAGAAGGGGATATTGTTTCAACGGTCAATTATCCTGCCGATGGAAGCATTATGATCCAGGAGTTAAATTATTATTCCAAATCTCCGATGACATACGAAATAATGAGTTTCGTGACGCCATATGGAATCGGGATAGATTTTGGTCTTGATGGACATACCTGGACATTCGATGTGACTGAGTTTGGTCCTTTATTGAAAGGTAAAAAACGTATTTACATGTCGAGGGGAGGTCAATGGCAGGAAGAGATGGATATAAGGTTCGAGTTTATTGAAGGCACTCCTGACAGGGATGTCATTGATATACAGCAGATATGGCCTGTTACATCTACGGCCTATGGTAGAATATTGGATGACTGGCGGTTTGAACCAAGAACTTTTGAATATGATCCTTCAATAGCCGCATATGAAATTAAAGCAGCCATAACAGGACATGGTCAGGAAGGAGAATTTATACCTCGTACCCACATACTAAACATTGGGGCATTTACAGAAAACTGGCAGGTTTGGAAGGAATGTGCTGATAACCCGATATATCCACAAGGAGGTACATGGGTGTATGACAGGGCAGGATGGTGTCCTGGTGCAGCTACCGACGTCAGATATACCGATGCCACAGAATATTTTCAATTTCTGCAAACTCCTGAACTGGATTACAGGGTTCAGACAGCATCTGGTGACAGCAGGTATATTGTAAATTTTCAACTTATTAAATATGGAGAACCAAACAAGAGCCTGGATGCATCAATATTGGATGTTGTTCACCCGACTTCAAAAATCGAACATGGTCGTTTTAATCCGAATTGTAAAGCACCGGTCATCGTCCTGAAGAATAACGGGGCACAAGCAATAACCAGTGCAACTATAGAATATGGTATCCTTGGTCAGTCAGAATATTCATTTGATTGGAGTGGTGACCTTCGGTTTCTTGCAAGTGAAGAAGTCGAACTTGACTTTATTTCTGATTTGCTTTTTGCAGAACCGGGAGATGAATTCTTTGCACGTGTCGTATCTGTCAACAATACAACCGATGAATATGCAGCAAATGATGAATACATTTCCGAAATAGTGACATCAAGCCATTATGCCGAAGATATTCTTATTGAATTCAGGACCAATTTCCGTCCTGAAGAAAGCAGTTATGCCTTATATGATCATACGGGCAATATACTTCATGCAAGGGCAGGT
>JABDPK010000025.1 GCA_013042795.1 Saprospiraceae bacterium
CGGTTCAAAGGTGATGTCCAATTAAGATATCAGCTTCAGGTAGAGGATGCTGAACTGATCAGCCATTATGATCAGGTTGTATTTATCGATGCATTTGCAGCCCAGGTAGAAAATGGATATCGGACAGAAAAAGTGGTCGCATCAGATGATTTTTCTTTCTCTACACATGAGGTTGCACCGGAAGCTATTATGTATTTATGTCAAAATCTTTATAAAGTGAAGCCAAGGGCTTCAATATTACTTATAGGTGGGAAATCATGGGATATGAAAATAGGACTAAGCCCATATGCAAAGGCAAACCTCAGGAAGGCAATAGCTTATTTTAATGAAGTAATGACTGAAAAAGTATATTTAGTTAATAAATAAGAAAGGGGTGAAGTCAATGTACTTCACCCCCAGTCTTTAACTTAAATTCTATCCTTTTACTTTTACTCGAAGGTTCTCATGTAATTGACAAGATGCCACATGTCCTCATCATAAGGAATTTTCTTTTCATAACTTGGCATTTCATCACGGCCAAATTTTGACTTATAAAAAATGGCACCATCACTTTGTGCCTGAAATTCTTCTGTTGTAAAATCTCCTGCAGGAGTATCTAATTGTTCTGCTTTGTGACCGTCACCGAGTCCTTCCTTACCATGACAAGAAGAACAATGCTTTTTCCAAAGTGATTTTCCAATTTTAAGAGATTCAGAAGAAGCTTCTTCCGGATTCTCCATATTTTCATATTTAGCCGGTACTTCCCACGGCTCTGACTGGTCAGGGCTTATTACAAACGAGTAAAACATAAAAGCCCCAAACAGGAATAAAGCGATTGAAAATATTTTTGTTGACATGTTCATATAGTTTTCATTTTTTATAACGCAATGGAACTCTACGAAATTCCATCTTTTCTAATTAAATAAAGTTTTATTCCAATGATCAGAAAGTGACCCCATACTGCACCCATCAACCCAACAAAAGTTAATAACATCCATACTGGTGCATTTGGAGTCCAAAGTGCCCTTTCTGCACGTTCAGCTTTTACCGGATTCAAACCCCACGGTTTTGTAATTGAAGCTCTTAATGTGCCATAATCATCAGTTTCAATCATCGAAGCCGTAATTTCCAGGTCATTTCCCTCATGTACCATAATGTCGTTTGGAAATTCAATCTCTAACAAACCTTCGTCGTTAGTTTCTTCTTCTGCAATTACAAGATCACTAAACAATCTCGGTACTGATATTGTGACGATTTGTTCTGCCAAAGGTAACATGGAATCGGGCTCATAAGATTTTATTAACAGTTTATAGATACTATCTTCTTCTAAAGCTTCGATCGTTAACACAGCAGGTTTGAATTCAGCATCCCTGTCACTCCCTTTATATCCCTCAGAACCCTCAAATTCCGCAAGTATCGTATAATAACCTTCTTCATTTTTTTCAAGGCGAGAAATATCTTCAATAATCATATTTGCCTTTCCGTCTTTATCTGTCTTCACAGTTCCCAGCTTGATATCCTCTTCAATCCCGACACCAATGATATTCACGTCAACATCGCTGACTCCCCTGTACACTTTATTGACCCTTGCCCTCAAATGGACATTTGTCTTCACGGAACTTTCAGACAACTGGATAACCTCAATACCCATTCTGGATTTAATCGTTTCCTTTTCCTGGGAAACAAGAAACCCGGGTGAAATCAGGAATATCATAAATATAACATAGGATATAGACCTTTCTAATTCTCTTCTGATATTGAAATTTGATTTATTCATGATGTCGCCATATTTTTTTCAGCTTCAACAATAGGATTGTTTTTAAAATCAGGCATTTTGGATACAGGAATTATAGTCACAAACTTTGCCGCCAGTGTCATAAACAAAAGGAATGAAGCCATACCTCCTATGGTTAGTGCCCATTCGACCCAGGTTGCTGAATAGTGTACATATTCATCACGAATATCCTGGATTGGAATAAGTGCACTCTCTAAAGTCGGGACTATGATCAGGTAACGCTTGACCCACATCGCAGAAACCATGAAAAAGGCAGCAAATGCGATCCAGCCTGTTTTCCTGGTGGACTTGAATGCCATTACTATAATCGGTAAGATGATACCTACTGTATTCGCATACAGAAACCAGTATCCATATTCATCAGGGCTGAAAAGTTTATGCATGACTTCACCTTCCCATTTTTCAGATCCGTACCAACTGGTCAGATATTCCGAGAATGTGAAATAACCATATGCTGATGCCAGGGCAAGCATCATATATCCAAGATACCTGAAGTGTTTGTCTGTTATATATTCATCAAGCTTGTAAAGTTTCCTGAACACCCATAAACTGACAATGATTACTCCTGTACCTGTATAAATTGCTGCCAATACAAAATAAGGCCCGAATATCGAACTGTGCCAGCCTGGCCTTAGTGTCATACCAAAAATCCAGGACAGAACAGAAGAAACGATAATGACCATTGGGACAAGTATAAAGGACATCAGGTTCATTGAAATAGCCAGTTGTCTTCTTTGTTCTGGCTTGTCTTTGTAGCCCATGGAAAGTGTCTTATATGCCCAGGTTCTGAATTTACCCACATTGAGAAATTCCGCATCTCTGTATGTAGCAAAATCTTTTATCAGCGATAAATAAAGAAATAGTAAACCGGCTATTATAAATGTGCTTATAGAAAATACATCCCAAACGATAGGGGATTGTAACCGGGGATACATAAAGAGGTAGTGCAGACGGTCAAGCCTGCCTACACACAATAATATAAATATAGGGCCAATAAATGCTGCACTTACTGTCACCAGCATTCCTATACGCATTATCGGAGTTCGCCAGTCAACTTTCAATAAATGAAGAATACTGCAGATTACTGCTCCGGCATAACTGGTACCAATAAAGAATATGAAATTTACAATAAACAGTCCCCACACTACATTATCCCGCATCCCTGTTACTCCATGGCCTTCAACTATCTGTAGATAGAGTGCATATAATCCAAATAAAATGCACAAAACCAGGAAACCAACCCAAATTTTCCATTTGGTACTGAATGTTTCCAGTATGGGAACAAATTTCTGAAGTTTTTCTTTCGTAGATGAGTCAATTCTCATGATTCACGTTTTGAGCTGTTTTCAAAATAAGGTTTAAACATCTCCTTCATTTCATCTGAAACATTGTCCAATCCTCTTTCAGCAGGGAAGATCCTGTCACGAGGTGGCAGATAATACATTCTCGGTTGTGTACCCAATTCCTCCATATACCTGTACCCTGCCCTGTCTTTTATCAATTGACTGAATCTTATCGTTTCACTTCCATTGGTAACTGTGTCTTCATTGAGGTCACCAAAGTAAAACACGCCATTTGGACAAGCTGTGACACAATCAGGCAATTCTCCCCGGCGAACCATGTCAGGACAAAAATCACATTTATCAACAGTACCTATCATACTCGGAACCGAGGTTTCAGGAGAAGATGCACAAGACAGAATTTCTTCCGGTTGTTCTGGTTCATCCCAGTTGAATACCCTGGTAGAATAAGGGCATGCTGCCATACAGAATTTGCAACCTATACAACGTTCGTTATCAATCAATACAAGCCCGTCATCTCTCTTGAAGGTTGCATCAACCGGGCAAACTTTCACACATGGTGGATTATCACAATGAAAACACATTTTCGGGAACCAATAAGGTGCAGCCTTATCATTATCCTTGAGAAGTTTGACCTGGAGCCATTCCTTATCTTCCGGCTGATGGTGCATTTTCTGACAAGCTGTGATGCATTTCCTGGCATTCTTGCATTTCCCAAGATCGGTAACCATCACAAATGACCTGTTCGGAATTCCTTTTCGGGCTTCCTTGCCAACCACTAGCTCCTCTTCCTTCATGGGAGTGATTTGGGCATGGTTTACATCAACCAACCTGCCATCTTGTGTGAGGACCTGCAACCTATCGGAATTTGTATTTTCTTCCTTAAATGAATTGCAGCCACAAATAGCACCAGCACATCCTGCAACGACGCTTAACTTGATGAAGCCTCGTCGTGATTTTAAGTCGTTTTGGCTCGATTCCATAATTTATTTTTTTGAATGTATCCAGTTAAATAACTCTTTGTTACTTGCTCTTTTAGTTTTTTCCTGACTGTCAATATATCTGGGGTCGATGAGGATGACTTCACCGGATTTGGTCATAGCCTTAATCATCGTCCCTTCTTTTGTGATCTTTCCATCCGGCCTGAGAAATACCTCAGTGAGAAATTTTCTGCGTGTTTTTGACATTTGATGTTTAATTATTTCATTCTTAAAAATTCCAGAGGCGTGTCATATTGAAACCGATTAAGATTTCATTATCACCAAAAGATTGTTGGTTTAATGCATGGTTATACTGTGGAACAATTCCCCGATAATTCCCAATGAATAACTGGAAAGCATGCGAACTGGTCACAAATTCAACACCAAAACTCAGGTTTGCTTCTGGATCAGCCTGCTCATGATCTGTAATTGGTCTGTCATAGCTAAAAATGAATGACGTTCCATCCGTGATTTTATATCTTCCCAGTATAGAAAAAGACATGTGATCATTTTCACGAACCGGTAATACTTCGCCAGCATCATTTTTAAAGGCTTGTACTGCATTAAAGTGTGAAAAATTGAATGATCCCTGTACAGATAATTTATCCGAAAACTTCCTTGCCACCATCAACTGGTGAAAAAAACTGTAACGGTCTGTTCCGGTTTCGAAATTGGAACCATCCCTGGCATCAATAGCCATATTTCCATAATAACTCAAGGCAAGCGGAATGCGACCACTCCTTGTTTGCTCCAAAATGGCGTATTTGACATTAAAATCAAGGAGATGATTTTGTTTTGTTAATCCGAACCCTAATTGAAGTTTCTTTACAGCTACATAAGTAAAACCTAACCTGATATTTGAAGGTGCAAAAATACCCCAGAAATCATCGTACCCATTCTGCCAGGTACCAAACCTGTGCATAATATCAAACTCGAAAGTTCCTTTGACAGGCACTATGGCTGTTTGATTATCAATTAATAAATTGCTCTCGAATAAATTTCTGACTGGTCTGTCAGGTTTCTTTTCTTCATCCTGTGCATTGACAAAAGGTGCAGTTACCATCATCAATATGATTGTACTTACAAAAAGATGAATAAGCTTTATGGTGACGTTTTTCATTTTGATCATGATTTATTAATTATCTAAAGCGCCTTGAGAAATCCAGGCAAGAACTTTGGAATTGGCCTCAGCATCTGGGCCTGACAATGGCATCGGTAAATTTCTATTTCCTTTCATCCATTGGTACAACTCACTGTTGGCAGGATTTGTCAGGTCGATATAATTACCGATAATAAGAGCATCATAGGCATTGGCAGGAGATAAGTCAGGTGGAATATCACCAACTCCATGACATCCTGAAGTATTACAGTCTGTATTGAAAAAAGGTATAATGTCTTCAGAAAAACTAACCAGATTTGGATCGATTGGATCTTCTTCAAGGTATTCGTTGTATGTACAACTCTGAATGGCTGCGAAAGCTAATAAACAAACCAGCAGCTTTCTCATTTTGCTCGTTATCATATTGATATCTTATGTTGATGATTTAGATAGCTAAACTTAGTGAATACAGTTAAGGTGAATATTGATATCAATCAATGAGTGCAATGACAATTGTCACATTTTTGTAAACAAGGTTTTTGAAGTTTTTTTATAAATACCTCATTATCAAGTCTGAAAACATTTTATTGGATATATTTGTTAACGACAAAAATCATATGGCAGACTCAAATACCTACATCAAAAAAGAAGAAGCTGAAAAGCTGGAAAGAATTGCTTTTATCCTTAAAACGATTGCACATCCTCTCAGACTGGGTGTTATACACTTGTTGGAGCAATACCCAAGACTTTCTGTTTCAGAGATATGTCAAAAGCTTAACTCGGAACAATCCCTGACATCACATCACCTTCAAACCATGAGACTTAAAGGGATATTGAATGTTAAACGACAGGGCAGAAGTATGCTCTATTCACTCAAAGAAAGAGATGTATCTCTTATTATTGAATGTCTTGAGAATTGTGGTTGTAATATGTAAGCCAATCCAGGCAAAAAATTATATGAATATTTTTTCATATTTTCCGTTTCATTTTTTGAATTAATTTATTCTACTTCATCAAAGACTAAGGTCAAGGATTGATATGTTACTCAAGGATAACTTTGGAAGAACTATAAATTATCTCAGAATCGGAATAACCGACAGATGTAACCTGAGATGCAGGTATTGCATGCCTGAAGAAGGTATTGACTTTTCAACCAGAACAGAAATATTACGTTACGAAGAAATTCTAAGGCTCGCATCCATCTTTTCAAAACTTGGTATAAACAAGATAAGATTAACAGGAGGTGAACCATTTGTCAGGAAAGATATAGCCTACCTCATAAAAAACCTTGTGAAGATTATTCCAGATCTATATATCACAACAAATGCCACTTTACTAAAAGAAAATATTGAGACGCTCAGATCAAGTGTCAAAGGATTAAATATTTCGATAGATTCTCTGGATCGGTCAAATTTTATGTTGATAACCAAGAGAGACAGCTTTGATAAGGTATACAGTAACATTCTCTTATGCAAGCAAGAAGGAATACCTGTAAAACTCAATATGGTGGTTTTAAAAGGAATTAATGACCACGAAATACCTGCTTTTCTGAACTTTGGATTACAACATAAAATTGAAGTCCGTTTTATTGAAGCGATGCCTTTTAATGATTTTGACGGAAATCATAAATATTTTATTTCAGCAACTGAGATCAAGGAAATTATAAAAAAGCATTTCCCCAGTATCCGCCAGGATAATTCCCGCCCTCATTCAGCTGCAAACGAATTCATTTTAGAAGAAACCTTAAGATTAGGCATCATCCCTGCATATTCAAGAACACTTTGTGGAAGCTGCAACAGGGTCCGATTGACTCCAACGGGTAAAATGCTGACATGCCTTTATTCAAGGTCCGGATTGGATCTGAGAGAATTGTTAAGAGACAATAATATCTCTGACAATGACATTTCAGAGTTTATCAAGGGTGCGGTTCAAAAAAAGAAAAAAAACGGATTCCTCGAAGAACCATCGAACGGAACACAGGTTTTTGAAAGTATGACAACAATCGGAGGATAATTATGGTAGATGTGCAATTGGCCTTAAAAACTGTTCTTCAGAACCCTATTGATTTAGGTGATGAGCTTGTACCTCTTGAATTTGCAGTTGGAAAAATTCTTGCGGAAGATATCAGGTCTGACAGATCACTTCCACCCTTTAACAGGGTTTGTATGGATGGTATTGCCATAAATCATCAAGCTATCCGGAATGGACAAAAGACATTTCAGATAGAAAAAGTTATCGCTGCCGGTGATCCTGAATATACATTGTTACAAGTGGATCACTGTGTAGAAATAATGACAGGCGCAGTTCTTCCAAAAAATACAGATACTGTGATCAGGTATGAAGACCTGGGGCGTGAAAAAGATGGTTTTACGATTCTGGCTGAAATTAGGCAAGGGGCCAACATTCATAATAAAGGAACGGACTTTTCAAAAGATGAAGTTCTTTTGAAAAAGCATTTGAAGTTAAAACCTGTTGACATTAATATTCTTGCTTCTGTTGGCATGGCTACTGTCATGGTTAAAAAAATGCCAACAGTGGCCCTGATCTCATCCGGAAATGAATTGATCCCTGTGCACCTCAAACCTGAAGATCACCAGATAAGGATTTCAAACATCCATATGTTAAAAGCAAGGTTGACTCAATTAGGGATAAAAAGTTCCGATTTCCATTTCAAAGATGAAAAAACGGATATCAGGGAAAAATTATTGGATATCATGAAAAGCTATGATGTCATTTTAATGAGTGGCGGAGTGTCCAAAGGAAAGTTTGATTTTATCCCCGGGATTCTGGATGAACTTGGATTCAATAAACTTTTTCACGGTGTGAAACAACGACCTGGAAAACCTATGTGGTTTGGAAGAAGAGACAATAACCTGGTATTTGCATTCCCTGGTAATCCGGTTTCATCGTTGGCTTGTCTCCATAAATATTTTATCCCCTGGTTAAATACCTGTCTCAAGCAGGATTTACCGCTTAAGTTAAAAGTGAAGCTGGCAAAAGATGTAGATTTTAAACCAGACTTGCATTACTTCGCACAGGCCAGCTTAAGTATCGGGAATGATGGCGTAAATTATGCTACAGTAAGTCATGGTAATGGTTCCGGTGATATAGTCAATCCATCCGGTATGGACGGCTTTGTCGAATTCCCTAGGGGAAGCAGCCGGTTTTTATCAGGAGAGATATATAACTTTATACCCTTTCATCCAATCTACAGTTGATGTCAGAGAAGAAACTTACTCATGTTAGCAAGGATGGTCTGCCAGGGATGGTTGACATCACGGGGAAATCAGATAGCATCAGGAATGCAGTGGCATCAAGCAGGATAAATGTAGGAAACGAAGTTTTCAAATTCCTGGAATCAAACGGATTTCATACCAAGAAAGGATCCATATTGCAAACTGCAATAATTGCCGGCACAATTGCTGTAAAGAACACCTTTAACGTGATACCATTAAGCCACCAGATTCCTATTCATTCATGTGATATTGAAATCAATCCAGTTGAAGGAAGGTTCGAGATCTCTTGTTCAGTTTCTAGTGTTGGCAAAACCGGAGTTGAACTGGAAGCTTTGCACGGTGCCTGGGTAACTGCCTTGACCATCTATGATATGTGCAAGGCACTTTCCCCTGAAATGGTCATAGAAAATGTCCAACTTGAGAAAAAAACCGGTGGTAAAAATGATTTCAAAAGATAAACATAAAAAGCATCCGCCAATCGTCAAACCCAAATCAGGGAACTACCATCATTGTGAATGGTCAATTTACGGAACCAGTTGCAAGAATATTAATGATTTCTTTATCAATATCCGTGAAAGGTTTACTGATAGATATCGCTTTCAGTTCGTTGATGCTGATCACAATTCTGACCACGAAGACTCCGTTTTTCAGTTTGGGGAAAAAAGGTTTATAAGTGAAGGTAAAAATGCATGGACTTCTTTTGATGATCAGTTTGTATCCATTGACTTTGATGCAGTGCTGGTCAACGGTAACCATTACCCGGCCACACAACAAATTGTTATTATAGATCCGCAAAAAGAAGATTCACTATACAGAAGAAAGGACCAGTTAACAAATGTCCAGTTGGTTATTTTGAAAAATCATGACCTCGACATTTTTGACTTTATAAAAGACTTGCTTCCGGATAATGTGCCGGTGTTTACCGGATTGGACAACGAGGAGATCTTCAATTGGTTTTCAGAAAAAATATCATCCGCTATCCCCGAACTTAACGCACTCATTCTTGCAGGAGGAGAGAGCAAAAGAATGGGTATGGATAAATCCAGATTAATCTATCATGGGGAAAAACCTATGGAAATTTACCTTGCTGATTTCTGTAAATCCCTGGATATTCCTGTTTACATATCCAAAGCCTATGATTGTGAAACTGATCACATTGGAGCTCATCCTGTAATCTTTGATAAAATGCCGGGAATGGGCCCATTTGGAGCCATTATTTCTGCATTCCTGGAAAAGCCGGATGCAGCATGGTTGGTGTTGGCCTGCGACCTCCCTTTTATTGAAAAGGACCTGATCACAAAATTGATAAAACACCGGAATCCATCTTCTGTCGCAACGGCTATCAAAGGAAAATCCAAACCGTTTCCGGAACCACTGATTACTATATATGAACCAAAGGCCAAAATGCGTTTTTTCAAGTTTTTAAGCCAGGGATACAATTGCCCAAGAAAAGTTGTGATCAACAGCGACACCACCGTTATAGAGATCAAAGAGGAAAACCAGATTGAAAACATCAACACCAGGGAAGAGAAGACGATAGCCTTAAACAAAATCAAAAACTGATTTGGATCAAGGCCGATATATAAGGCAAACGACGCTCACCGAATTTGGAGTTAAGGGACAGGAAGAGCTGTCAAAGGCAAGCGTGGTTATCATAGGATGTGGAGGATTGGGTTCAATTGTTGGACCTTATTTAGCAGGGGCAGGTGTTGGAAAAATAAAACTTGTCGATGGTGACAAACCTCAATTATCTAATCTGCACAGGCAAGTTTTTTATACCACAAATGATTACAACGAATCAAAAGCAATATTACTTAAACGACATCTTGAAAAACTGAATCCGGAATCCGATGTCTCCGCTTTTGATTTTCACATAAGTAAAAACAATATATCCGAATTAATCCATGAAAATGATATTGTAGTAGAATGCTCAGATAATATTCAATGCAAATATCTTGTTAATGATTATTGTCACCTATATCATATTCCCCTCGTTTATGGCTCTATCTATAAATTTGAAGGTCATGTTTCCTTTTTCAGAAACAGGTCTTTTGAAGATGTTCACTTACGGGATGCTTTCCCTGAGATACAGGAAGATATTCCGACATGTTCAGAAGTAGGGGTTGTCAACACCATTGCGGGTATTATTGGTCTTCTTCAAGCCAATGAAGTTATTAAATACCTGGCAGGATTGGGAAATCCATTAGTTAGCGAACTACTTATATATAATGTGCTTGATAATGAACAGGTCAAACTTAAATTGAAAAAAAACTGGAGGAATGATATTTCCAATGTTTATGAAAAAACAAATTATGAGCCTCAAACTTGTCATCCTGACTTTGAATTAGACATTGGATTTCTCAGAAAAAATCTGAATCAATTTCAGATTGTATCAATCCTTGAAGATGAAGAACATGTAGATATATTTGATGATACGATACATCAGCCTTATTCTACTATTAAAGCAGATGATTGGGTAAATTTCACAAAACCTGTTGTTTTTTATTGTACGGCAGGTATTAGGTCAGGCCACCTGGTCAGCAATTTGAGAAACAAAAATGCTTCTGGTAAATTTTATAGTTTAAAAAATGGTATCAATACCTTCTAGATCAGCACACAGATAAATTTAAAACTGATCAGGGCCTGCTTCCTACCCAGTAAGATCCATCATCCAGGTATTCTTTCTTCCAGATAGGTACGTTTTCTTTGAGTTTATCAATGGCAAACCTGCAAGCCTGGAACGCGGCATCCCGATGTTTTGAAGACACTGCGATTATAACTGCTTTATCTCCCAGGTTTACTGTTCCTGTCCGATGGTAAATTCCAATCTTCTTTATATCATACAAGTCGAAACAGTGTTTGATAATCTTGTCAATTTCATTTTTGGCCATGGCTTCATAGCTTTCAAAAAATAACTTCTCCACCATTTTGCCTTTATTGATATCTCTTGCAGTTCCAATGAAAATGCAATTGCCACCAGAAGAATTGTCATTTATAAAAGCATATGCCTTATCAATAGACAGATCATTATCACCGATATATATTTCCGAAGTTTTCATCCGCCGCTAACAGGTGGGATTATTGCAATCACATCATTCTCTGAAATCAGCTGATCGTCCGGAGCATACTCCATATTCACTGCAACCATATATTCCGGGATCTTATTGAAGGAAGGATATGAATCCCTAAGGAATGATCGAAGCTCAGCAACAGATTCCGGATGTTGGTCTTTAATGACAATATCCTTGCTTTCTGTAATGTCTTTTGCTATGCCAAAACACTTTATGATCATAATTGCAAATATGGAATAAGAATCCGGATTCCCACAACTCCTATGAGAATTCCTGTAATTGTTTTTATCAGGTTTCCCGATAAAAAATGAATATTCAACCTGTTGCCAATCTGTCCTCCAAAGATAACTGCCAGGAGTAATACTGAAGTTAATTGCATATCAATTTGAGGAATATTTCCAAGTTGTCCGGCTAATCCGAAAAAAGAATTTACCAGTATAAACAAACTTGTAGCCGCACTGATCCTGATGCCTGCACCCCAATTGAAATAATAAAGTATTGGCGCTAAAAATACACCTCCACCCATTCCAATGAAACCAGACAAGAAACCTATACTTCCACCGATCAGACTCATCCATAAATATGAAAGCTGATTTTTTTCAATTTGCTGTTTTTTTGATTTTAACATTAATACTGAAATCACGATCAATGCTATACCAGTGACAGGAAAATAAATCTCAGGATTTGCTGTCATTCTTCCCCCTAAATAGGCCATAGGTATACTGAATATAATCAAAGGGGTCAGTTCTTTCCATTTTAATAATTCCGCTTTATGAAAATTATAAACCGATCCTCCAACTACAGCAATATTGCAAAGCAAGGCTGTGAAACGAATATCATTTATGGCTAATCCAAAAAGAAGAAGTACAGCAATGTAACTGCTTCCACCTCCAAATCCTGCAGCAGAATAAACAAGGGCTATAATAAAGAATAATATAAGCAATATGACAATTTCCATAGTCACTACAAACATAAGAATACCGATTGATCTTGCTCACCCTAAAGTATGAGAAGCATCATGTCATTTGAAAATATGTACACATATTCATATATTCATCCTTCACTAATTTAAAATATCACTCGATGCCGGGTTCAAAACCTGTCTCGAACATTCAGAAATACAAAAAAATTTAAAATGAAAAAACAACTCACAGTATTGATCATCCTATTTGGCATGTTCCAGTTATCCGCTACAGATGGATATCTGAGTCTTGGATATGGAGCATATCACAAAGGTCTTGCAGGAGCAGGCTTAGGCTTACATTATACTTGTCTTGTTAATGGTAACCCGGCATCAAATGTATTCCTGGGTAAGGAATTCAGTGTTGGTATCGCATTATTCAGCCCAAGTAGACAGTATACGATCGAAGGTAATCCTTCTGGGATGCCGGGTACGTTCGGCTTGACACCGGGAACAGTAGAAAGCGATAGTAAAATGTTCCTGATTCCTCACATTGCTGCCAATTTCCCTATTAATGAAAAAAGTGCTTTCGGGGTTTCATTATTTGGTAATGGTGGAATGAATACCAATTATCCAACCCAGACATTTTACGATCAAAGTATTGAAACAACAGGCGTTAACCTGGTACAGATGTTCGTAGGCTTAACTTATTCCTATAAGCTTCATGAAAATCACAGTGTAGGATTAACAGCCGTACTGGCAGGTCAGCAATTCGAAGCAAAAGGATTGTCAAGTTTTGCACCTTTTTCTTCAGATGCAGCAAATCTGACCAATAATGATGCAAGCACCAGCGTAGGGTTTGGATTTAAAGTGGGCTATCATGGTAAACTCAGTGAGCAGTTTGCATTTGCAGCTGTATATCAGTCAAAAGCCAAGATGGGTGAATTTGAAGAATATGCCGGTTTATTTGCAGAACAGGGAGGATTTGATATTCCTTCTTATTGGACTGCAGGTATTGTATATTCTCCAAGCACAAGCTTCAGGGTAGCCTTAGATGTTAAAAGCATTCAATATTCAGGAGTGGCTTCAATCGCCAATCCAATAGATGCGATGGCTTTACCACCTGCATTTCTGAATCCTGGTGGTGATCCAAACAATCCAATGGATTACACACCTAATCCAAATCATGTTCCTCTGGGATCTGACGAAGGATCTGGATTTGGATGGGAAGACATGATGGTTTTTAAAATTGGAATGGAATATGATCTCAATGAAAGCACTACCTTAAGAGGAGGATTTTCACAAGGAGAACAACCAATACCAGAATCAGAAGTCATGTTCAATATTCTTGCACCCGGTGTTATCAGCAGTCATATAGCTCTTGGAATGAGTAAGGATATTGGAACCAAAGGTCAGGCAATTCATGTATCTTTCAACTATGCTCTGAATAATAAGGTCGAAGGCGTTAATCCGTTTGATTTTGACCCGGTTCAGGCACAACAAGGCAATTTTGTTCCAAACCAAAACATTATTTTGGAAATGAACCAGTTTGACCTGGCTGTACAATATACTTTTTAACTAACCTAATAAATGGGTATTTCGTTATCGGAGAATTATAGATCGAAATATTTAAAATATGATCTAATAGCGGGGCTGACGGTTGCTGTTATGCTGGTCCCACAGGGCATGGCTTATGCTGTCCTTGCGGGTTTACCACCGATTTATGGACTGTATGCAGCATTAGTCCCGCTATTGATTTATCCCTTTTTCGGATCATCTAACTTCCTGTCTGTTGGTCCGGTGGCACTGGTCTCCATCCTTGTACTTTCAGGGCTTTCGTTTTTTGCAGAACCCATGTCCGTTGAATTCATTCAACTGGCCATACTGACATCACTGGTAGCCGGTGTTTTGCAGGTACTCATGTCTTTACTGAGACTGGGGTTTCTTGTAAATTTTCTTTCGCATCCTGTGATTAGCGGGTTTACTTCTGCAGCTGCTTTTATCATAGCATTCAGCCAGTTAAACCACATATTCGGTGTAGAGATTCCAAGGGCTACTAATTTCATTGTAACCATTGTAAACCTTATTAAGGAAATTCCAAATTTCAGCCTGACACCTGC
>JABDPK010000033.1 GCA_013042795.1 Saprospiraceae bacterium
ACAATTCAAAGAAGTATTACTTAGTGCTGTAATTTCTGGTCTTACATCCACAATGACTTCAGTAGTGGTCTCAGCCAAACAATTATTTTCTGAGGTCACGGTAAGCTTATAAGTACCTTGACTGGCAAGTACAGAAATCTCTCTTCCACTGAACAATTGTCCAGCTGGATCTTCCCACAGATATAATGCACCAGGTATGAATGTGGAACTTAGTAAAATCTCTTCTCCTTCACATACGGGGCCGTTGTTTGTCGCACCGATTGGTATTCTGTCTTCAATGGAAACGAAATGAACTTTGGATGTGTCCGAAAAACAGATTCCATCTTCAACGACAACCGTGTACGCCCCGGTATCTATTCCTGATATTCCAGTTAGCAAAAGGCTGTTTGATGAAGTTGAATTAAAAAGCTGGCCATTTTTGAACCAGTGATATCTTATACCTGTCGGCGTATTCAGCACATCCAGTACAGCATTTTGTCCTTCGCAAAAAACACCATTGGATGTAATTTCCGGCCTTGGTGGCTGCTCAAAAATAGTTACCTGGGTGTAAGCAGGATCAGAAGAACAGATACCATTATCAATTGTCAGGGTATATACTCCGCCATCTGAAAGATCCGTGTCTTCTATAACTGCCGGGAGTCTGTCTCTTGAAAAATAACCATTTGGACCTGTCCATTCATAATTCAGGATTGAACTGAAAATACTTGTGGAAAGAATAATATCCTCACCTTCACATATGGTAATAAAGACCTGGTCTACCTCTGCTACAGGCTGGGGCAAAACGTCTATGGTAATAACGGGAGATGGATTTGAATTGCAAATTTCAGACATAATTTCTACGTAATAAAAATGTTTGCCTGGACTTGGATTTAGGACAAGAACTGGATCTGTGGTTTCGTTGACTAAATTACCGGCGGGAGGAATGCCTTCATACCAGAGGTAATTAACCTGTTCTGTAAAAATGGAAGCACTAAGAAAGACATCTTCATTCAAACAATAATCAGTTGTATCACTTGCAATCACCGGATTATAAAATTCGTCGATTGTTATGTCCAGTGAACCAAAAAAAGTGCATCCATTTCTTGTGGTTACGGCTAAAAAGTAAGTCCCTGAATTTGAATTATTGATATTGTGGATAATTGGATCGGCTTCCTGGGAACGGAAATTATCAGGACCGGTCCATATATAGCTTTGCACAAAGGCCGGATCCAGATTTGCAAATAACTGAAGACTGTCTGCCAGGCACAAACTTGACAGGTAATTAGGGTTTAATGGAACTGATTTAGCTGTGACAATACTATTGCATGTAGAGGAATTACCATAAATATCTGTCGCTTCCAGTTGGATTTCAAAAGAAGTTCCAATTTCGCTGCAGGAGAACCTGTCCTCACTTAATTCAACGGTCTCTATGGCACAATTATCCGAAACAGATTGAATATGATTTGCAGTAATTAAATTGTAAAAAGGGGAGGCTTGCACAGGTGTTTCAATAACTACATCCTTGCATGTGATTTGTGGGATTTTCTCGTCTATGACTTCTATCTTTTGAAAACACATACCTGTATTTCCAAAAGCATCTTCTTCTGAATATTCGGCAATATATGATCCCGGTTCCAGTGAAACAACATCCTGGCCTAAAGGAATGATTTCATCCGTTCCTAAATTTTTTATTGTGACCTCGGGCTTGATATCGCTGTATTCAACAGATATTCTAAAATAGGAGACCCCATCATTTGTGACCTGACCGGAAAGGTTTTCGGAAGCACATGGTATTGTACCTTCGCCACTTCCGGTTAAATGAACAATGGCAAAATTTATTCTTCCGTCATTTGACCAAAAATCAAATTGATCCTGAGCAATTTTTATAATGACTTCTTCTTCATTACAATTTGAAGTACTTATCTGGTGCAAAAGATTACCTGATTCAGACCTGAGTTCAACTTGAGAACCGGGGCTTAAATTCATACTATAATCCAGGATTAGGCGAACATCAGCAATCAACCCCTCTGATTGAATCTCGCTGAACGTTAAAATGCTATTCCTGGCTGAATACTTTTTGGTTGAATTGTTGAGATAAAAGCTGAGAAGACCTTCTCCCTCAGGCTTAACAATACTGAAATCAACAGGAGAAGCGCAATTTTCAAAAAAGTCCTGAAGAGAACTCAAAATGTATTCTGCATTACAGTTTTGTTCCTCAAGGATTATTGTTATGTCATCCGGACAAGTCAATATAGGAGCTTCCAGGTCATTTATTTGTATTATCTGTGTACAGGAATCTGTATTCCCTCCACAATCTCTGTAATGATATTGAACTTTATTTCTACCAGCCGGGAAGTTTAAAAAGATACTATCCTGCAAGGGTATAATAGGAGTATCTGAATTTATTTGAACCTGGTAATTGTCTGTTTTACCTGGAAAACAATTGTCATCTATACCGGGAAGGCGGATCAATAAAGATGTATCACATTGTGTATCGAACAAATCAATATCCAGATCAGCGGGACAAAACTGAATGTCTGGTGCAACTGTATCAACAACTGTAAAACTTGCCCGATTCATGTTTATGTTCCCACATTCATCATATACAACAAACTCAACAATCTGAAACCCAAGGATGCCGTCTTCAGCCTGCTGTGAACATTCAGGAATGCTATAGCCAGGTGTTATAGAATTATTGATCAGTATGGTATCCGTATAAAGGCCAGGATTGAGCGCTTTTGTGTAAAACTGGTTGCAATTATCATTTACAATAGCAAAACCAAAGGAATCGATCCATGTATTAAAAATATTTATAACATCTTCAGAGCATTCAACAATGGTGTCTTTTGGAAGTGTCATGAATCCTGGCGCACTGAAATCCTGAAGTTGCAAAGTCTGTTCAAAACCGGTTTCATTTTGGCAAATATCCCTGGCGATATAGTTTCTCAGAATCTCGGTATTGCAACGGGATGAGCTTATGATACTATCTGAATAAAAAATGGTGTCCATCCGGCAATTGTCAGTGATATTTATAAAGTCTGACAAATCTGTGATGTCGGAATCACAATCAAGAGCTAAAACGCCCTGGTAAATTGCTTCAGGTCCGCTTGTATCCCTGACAGAAATAAACTGTGTAAAAACTTCCTCATTACCACATGCATCGCGGGCATTCCAATGACGCGTGATATCATAATTGTAATAGGCACATTCAAGTTCGTCCGTGGCTCGTGTATTAGTTTCAGTAAATTCAAACTCCAGGTCACCGTCACAACCATCCATAAAAATGATATGTGAATCAGGAATATTTTCTGAACATTGAATGATAGTATCCCTGGGAGCATTAACAATATCCGGGCTATGCGAATCACCATTTATTCTGAATGTAGCTGAACTTACATTGATATTGCCACATTCATCTTCAATGAAAAAGGAAACATCAACAGACCACAAGCATACTTCTCTGCTAATGACAATATTTGTGGGACCTTCAAAATCAGAAAACCCGGTATTCCCCAGGTTGTCTTTCCAGCTATAATTTGTTCTGATAATAGTATCGCTGCAATTGTCTTCCATTTCAGCAAATCCGATTTTATCAATCCAATACTGCAGTGAATCTTTAATCCCGTAGTGACAATTATAACTCACGTCTTTAGAGGACATGATAAATTCAGGAGGAATATTATCTGTAATACTGAAAATCGCAAACAGAGTGTCAGTGCTAAGATTATTGCAACTGTCTTGTGCAACGAAACCAATTTCCAAATCACCCGTTCCGGAACATGATGCTGACCTGACTTCTTCAAGTAAAATAAGCGCATCATTGTTCGAGATTAAATTTATGATTTCTGCTTCACCCTGATCTGCCTCAGCCATGGCATGATTGTCCAGCCAAAAGGTCAATTCATTGTTGATATCGGCAT
>JABDPK010000034.1 GCA_013042795.1 Saprospiraceae bacterium
GGGGCTAATAATAATTTTGATACCAATGGGGATGGCCTTATAAATTCCCAGGATGAATATGTTGAAATATGTAATCTGGCAGAGAATACAGTAGTTGATATCTCAGGGTGGCAACTCGGGGATGATGATTCAGGAGCCTATCCTGATTTTACTTTTCCTGAAAGTATTTCTCTTCAACCTGGAGATTGTCTCTTAATTGTTAATGATTATTGCCCAACTGTTGATGAACCCGAATCATGTGATACGCCGGTTGATATTATCAGTATGGATCTTGTAAATACGCCTTTCCTTGGAAATAGCGGGGATGCATTAACTATTGCAAAAATGGATGGTTCAGCTTCATGTACAGTGGTTTATGGTAATGTGGCATGTGATGATATAGATCCACTGGATATACCTCCTTTCGATATAAATGCATGTGATAGTTGGGGAACAGACATCGATGGCTGTCCTTTACTAATCTCCGGGGATAGTTGTAATTATCTGCCGCTGGCATTACCGATTGAATTATTGGAATTTGATATTACAGAGGGCCCCAGGCATTCGGTGAAGCTTCATTGGAGTACTGCTTCAGAAATAAACAACGATATATTCTTTGTAGAATGGAGTACAAATGCTCGCGATTTTGAAGTTATTGACGCACAACCAGGTGCAGGAACAAGTTCTGAAGTGAATTATTACAATGCTGTACATTATGATCCGCACCATGGAGTAAATTATTACCGCCTGAAACAAGTAGACCTGAATGGGACTTACAGCTATTCTGAAATCCTGGCAATCCAGCTAAGGAAATTTGAAGAGCCTGTTATTGCTCCAAATGTTATTACCGATGGATTCAGAATCCTCGGGAATAATATGCAGTATGATCTGAAAATTTATGACCTGAATGGAGCCCTTGTACATTCCATGACAGGATTAGAATCCGGCAAGTATACGGAAGTCAATCTGGAGAATTCAGGATACTATCTGTTTTACGTTATTAAGGAAGATGAAATATTCAGACTTCCAGTCATAAAAATTTAATTTCCAATTAACTAAGTTTGTGCGGATAAAACGAAACCCGTTTCAGGGTCGTTTAATAAGAATAAAAATTCATATGCGCCATTTTCTCAGTTTGGTTTTCCTGTTTTTATCAGTTTTTCTGTTTGGTCAGAATAATCCTGTAGCCCATTATAGTTTTGATGGATGTACCCTGAATGATAAGGCTGGAAACTACAATGATGCAATTGTTAAGAATAACCTGGTTTGTGATTGCGGTGTTGGTCAGAACTCCGATGCTTATTATTTCAATGGAAGTGCAGATACAATGTACCTGGATTCAGATCTTGGTAGTTTACTGAGTTCTGATTTTTCCCTGGGATTTTATTTCTGGGTTAATCCGGCATCAGAGTCATATACCATTATGAGCATCAGGAATGGTTGCAACAGGGATTCTTCTTTCATTGTGCAGTATCTACCTTTCAGCAGGGAATTCATTGTAGAATATTCACGAAATATTGCTGAAGGTGTATTTTACAGGAACGAACTTAATTTGAACCAGTGCTGGCATCACTTTATGTTTACAAAACAGGATGAGATCTTTGCAATATATATTGACGGTGAATTTATAGAAAGTAAGGAATTCCTATCTGCGCTTTCCGTCGGGGATGGATATGAATTTGCTGTTGGTTATTCTCCGTGTGTAGGAATTACGGACCAGTTTTTTAATGGTAGAATTGATGAAATCAAGTTCTATGATTATGCATTGCTGGAAGATGAAATCAATGCAGATCTATTGTATCCGGATGAAATCATCACACAGGATACAACGATTTTTCTTGGCGAAGATGTCCAGGTAATTGCAGGCAGCAGTTGTGCTCAGAATATTAATTGGTTCCCGACTTTCGGAGTGGATGATCCGGGTTCTTCTACACCACTCATCACGCCTGAAGAAACGACTTTGTACGCCTTGAATTTTGACCATGGTAATTGCTCCAGTGTAGATTCCCTGCTCATAAGTGTTATATCACCTGATGACATAGAATGCAATCAATTACTATTACCAAAGGCTTTCACGCCCAATGAAGACGGCTTGAATGATGAATACGGGATTAGCAATGACTTTATTGTAGATCAAATAGACAGGTTTGAAATATACAACCGATGGGGTGAAAAGCTCTTTGAGACGATTAACAAGAATGAAAAATGGGATGGTACATACAAGGGTGTATATCAAATGCCAGGCACCTATGTATACAAGGTAGAATACACTTGCCTTGGGAATGATTACAAATCAACCGGCAGCTTCAATATATTAAGGTAATGGTTATGAAATCTGTTTAGTTACAACCACCTAATTCTATCTGATAACAGTGATATCTCCTTTGTACTGAATCAGTTTATTATCTATAAACCTGACTTCCGCGACATAGACATAGACGCCTTGCTCGACAATCTTATTGGCTTTTCTTCCGTCCCAGCCATCGTCGACACTTGTCGGATGAGGAATATTTTCTTTTTCAAATACAAGATTTCCCCATCTGTCAAAGATTCTAAGGTATTCCACTGAAACCACACCTTCTCCCGTCAGTAGCATAAACTTGTCATTAGGTGGCAAATCATCAGGGTTGAAGATATTTGGAGCAAAGACATTCCTTTTTGCCGAGATAAAAACATCGATTTTGTCTCTTCCTTCACATCCGTTAGTATCTGTAACAATTACTTCATAAGTCGAAAATGTAGTGGCATTGACTGCAATGGTATTGCATGACGGGTCGATGCATGTGAACCCTGTATTGGATATCCAGTTGATTGAATCTATAGGGTTCGGCCCATTAATTATTGCTGTAATCATAGCAGTGGAATCGCCAAGGTCAAGGACAATATCAGGTCCTAGATCCACTTCGATCTGTTCCGGCTGGTCGACAGTTGTTGCATAGGCTACTGAACACCCCACAGAATCGAATACCGTCAGTGTATACATACCAGCAATGACTTCGACACATGAGTCAATAGGGATTCTGTCACCAAAATTGATACTGTAAGTGTAGTTATTTCCAACACCACCGGTCGCAGTTTCAATGCCAATACACGTGCTGTTTCCAAAACAATCGGGCATGTCAGGCGACAAGGGCTGGGCAATGATCTCATCTGATGATTCAAGCGTATATTGTGTAATATCTGTACAACCGCATCCATCTGTAACTGTAATTGTATAATTTCCTTCAGACAGGTTATCAGCAAAACTGCCTGTTGACACATTATTGGTCCATGTATAAGTATATCCTCCACACCCTCCATTACTCCTGACCTGTATTGAGCCGGATTCATCACCGAAACAGCTTAGGTTTACTGTCCCGTTCAGATCGATTTCTACAGTCAGTGTATCCGGTTCTATTATCTCAATGGAATCCAGTTCCATGCAGCCGTTATCATCACTGATCGTGACATAATAGATTCCTGGACAAAGTCCGGAATTGGTGGCTGACCTTGTTCCATCTTCCCAAAGAAATTCATAATTGGATGAATTAGATAAAGTTCCACCTGTGGCAGCCAAAGTGGCTGAGCCGTCGCATTCTCCTTTACACGATGCAGACCCGATGATTGATGCAGTCGGATCCAGTTGAAGTTTATCAGGCTGGTTGACCATGAAAAATACAGTATCTGAAGCACAACTGTTATTGTCAAACACAAGTACATAATTCAATCCTGCAGATAATTGAGTGGCATCATCTGTCAGGCCAGAGGAATTTATATTATCAGCCGGATTGGACCAGCTGAAATTAAAGGAGCTGGTTCCTGATGGATTATTGCTTACAATTGCGATAGCCTGACCGTCTGCACCGCCAAAACAACTTACATCAACAATATCACTATTGCTGACTTCAATTTCGATAGGTTCAGGATCTGTTAATGTAATAATTGTATCTTTTTCACATCCATCTGCATTTGTAATTGTGACTGCATAATCACCTGCCGACAAACCTGTACGTGGACATCCAATGATACTTTGATCTTCCCACGCGCATTCAAACGGACCGGTGCCACCTGCGAAGTTCAGGAAACTGATAGAGCCATCGATAGCTTCCACACATGATGGATTTTGAATATCCAGGTCAAATGTGATCTCAACGCCAGTTTCAAAAAGTTCAATAAACGTATCAATCCTGCATCCTGCATTATCACTCACAGTAAGAAAGTAAGTTCCGGCAGAAAGGGTAGTAGGGTTGCAATCTGTAATACCGGCATCTTCCCATTCACAAAAATAAGGTCCTACACCTCCCTGGAAATTTGCAATAAGTGCTTCTCCATTTGAAGACCCGACACAGGAAGGGTCATTTATAGCAATGTCGAAAGTGAATACGCCTGCAGGATCGATAAAGACTGTGTCGCTATCGAAACAGTTCATATTCGGATCATTGACATTCAGAATATATTCTCCCGGTGCAGTAAATGATAATGTTGTATTTGAACCAAGGACATCCCCGGCAGGATTTGTCCAGTTGTAGACCAGGATAGGATAGGTACTATTAAGGATATTGGCTTCCAGTGTTCCCTGACCGGTACCGTCACAATTGAGTGAATTGACAATGTCTATTTCAATATTCAGATTATCTCCAGGCATTATAGTAGCCTGGGTTTCCATAGTACATCCCAGATCATCAGTAACCATGACATTATAGACACCGGGTATTAGATTTTCAATAGAATCGTTATTTATTCCAGGTGCTATCGGCCAGTCATATGTATAAGGTGCCATACCTCCAGTTGCCTGGACAAAAGCTATCCCATCGTTGGCGTTGCAATCAGGAGAGACTCCCCCCGTTGTAAGAATAAGTTCTGTTGGTGGTTCATTGATAATAAAAAACGTATCCAGTTGACATCCGAGCGTCGTTTCTGTGATTGTAAGATTATAATATCCTTCTGGCAATGTGCTGTCATAAAACAGTTCAACATTTCCTATGACTGATCCAACGGCAGGAACAAAATTTCCTATTTCGTCTGTCAGAAGGAACACATATCTGCCTGGTGTTTGGACGATTATCCGTGCAGAACCTGTGCTTTCTCCTTTACAAGCTACGTCGATAAGCTCGGATATTTCAACATCCAGTTCTCCCTGTGTAGGAATATCTATTCTTTCTTCTACCACACAGCCATTGGCATCCCGAACAGTAATCACAAACTTGTTATCTATTGAAAAGAAATGAGGGTCAAGAAAAGGAGCCTGAACCTCATACATGGTACTTTGGGTACCATTTATGATATATTCTCCTCCCGGGAAAGGTGTACCTCCACTTGGAAAGACCCTGACTGCTCCGTCAGAAGACCCAAAACACGAAGCCGTATCTATTTCGATCAAAAGATCAATCTCAGGGGTGTTCAGTGTAAAAGATTCCGAGACCGAACATCCGTTGTCATCCGTGATCGTAATCTCATATACCCCGTTACCCAGGCGAACCAGGGAATCACCGTATGTATTAAGAAAGAATTGGCCGGTAGAAGCCGCCAATTCATAACCTGACAGACCTGGAACGCCACCCTGAATATTTGAAATAACAATTTTTCCGGTTTCTGCTTCCGGACAATTTGGTTCGAACACAGACACATCATAATCAAGTGCAGGGCCGGATTCTATATTGACAGTTCGGGTTGATACATTGCCATCTGCATCTGTTACTTCGATAGTGAAAAGTCCTGGTGGAACAGTTCCGAATAGGACTTCTTCTCCATCCTGGTTGATTGTCCCTGAAAGTACTGCAGGGCTGAAAGAGGTAGTTACCTCGTATGTATAGGGTAATGCACCACCACAGGCTGAAAAACTGAGAGACCCGTTAGTCGGGTCAGCATTGCATGTCTGTATATCAATGATAGTTAATTCTGTACATTCAATTTTGATCTGAGTCTCTTCCTGCCCGTCCAGGAGGATAATCGTATCAGAACATGTAGTAAATTCATCCACCTGGTAATTGACCTCTAGTTCAGGATAGAATGGATAGTCATCGTTAAAATAAAGAGGGGAGCAGTCATTGGGTTCGCCGCAGGCATTGAAACAAAGTGTAAAAATCTCTTGCCCATCCGGCAAAGTTTGTCCTTCTGCATTGAGATTGGTCCAAATCATTGAAATGACGCCGTTATCTGCCTGGGAGAAGTTAGGTCCGATGGGCCCAAGAAGTACACCGGGGGTCGTTTGCAGAGATAAAAAACAAAGGATTGAGGGGTCAAATGCAAATGTATATTGAAACCCGATGACGAAATTGAAGTTTTCAGTTGTAAAACTGACACAGAACTCGTCTCCCGGATCAATGATTCCATCATCGACATTAATAACAGTGTTAAAACCCAGGGTATCAGTGATACCTAAATCTACACATGGTGTCTGTAATTTGGCCGTTCCGGGGAGCAGTAAAAATGACAAGAAAACTATTATCAATCCACGCCTCATAAGGTGATTCTCATTTTCCGCAAATATAACTGAAAGTTATTATATGTTTGCTGATTAAGGTTACTGTAAATTAACGAATACAAAGATCGATCTATTATTATTTTTCTAACTAATGGGATACCCTGATAAACTATAAACGAATATAGTATTGACAATGTATTTCGTTAATATAAAAAAACCGCGACCTGTTAAGATCGCGGTTTTTTAAATACTGCAGATTCTATGTTCCCCCGTGTTTTTGGGATAGTAGGGGAGGTGTATCAAATCAATACACTATAGAATCAATCTTAAAGTCGGTTCTAAGTATTTTTCTGAAACTTTCAGCTTCATCGATAGTCTGAAATTCACCCATCAGAACTTTGTACTGAGTTGTATTGTCAACATAGTTGTTAAGAACTATAATAGGTTCAAGAAAGATTTCTTTAAGTTCTCTAACTTGATCAAATGCATCATTATAGTCAAAATGATTTCCTACCTGTAATTTATAGTTGGTTCTGAACTTCTCAGCAATCTGGTATTGATTGTAGAGGTGATCAAGGTTTGGACCCCTGTTTTCAGAATAGACACTGGGACTTGAATTAACATTATGACTGATGACCTGCTTGTTTTTGGGATTATTATGAAAACTCAGAAGGCTGGTCATTGATTCGGAACTCAATGTTTTTTCGACGCGTTCTACCATGTCTCCTTTTGAATTGAAGATCAGAATGGTAGGTAACATTCTAACAGAAAATTTTTCTTTCAGGTTGGATCCTTCATCTGATTCGATATCCATTTTCAAAGGAACATAGTTGTCATTTAATAAATTAATGACATCTGAATCCCTGAATGTCGTTTTATCCATCCACTTACAGGGTGTGCACCAGTCAGCATAAAACTCAACAAAGAATAGTTTACCTTCCGTACCCGCCTTGTTCTTGCCACTGTCAAAACTGCCCTGGAAATAATTCACACTGCTGCCAGGAATAAGATCAATGACAGGATCTGCAGCCACTGATGTCGTGGTGCAAAAAGCAAAGGCAATCATAAGATTCATTAAGTTTTTCATATAAGAATTATTTATCATTCGTAAAAAATTGATTAACTGATGCTTACATAGAAACAAAACATGTTCCAGTTCTTAAGAAAGACGATTATCAGCCTTTTGAATTTAACTATTATTGTACTTAGTGCACTGAAAATCAGTGTTTTATAACTGATGATTTTTTTTTATATTTTTTTTGAGAGCAATTGATGGGTGCCTTCAAATATTAATTTGTTCAGAAAAGTGAGAGCACGCATTTTTTTTGTTTATTTGTTCATCAGTCTAATGAATACCAGATGTCGAATATTAAAGCAGTAATTAAAGGAGTTGCAGGATATGTCCCTGAAGATGTTTTGACCAACAAGGATCTTGAAAAAATGGTTGATACCAATGATGATTGGATCAGAACAAGAACAGGTATTAAGAAAAGACATATCCTGAAAGATAAGAATAAGGCGACCAGCGACCTAGGAGCTGAAGCAGTGAAGGTTCTCCTGGATAAAACAGGCGTGAAGCCTGAAGAGATTGAACTGATCATTGTAGCAACAGTCACAGCTGATTATCCTTTCCCGGATACAGCTAACCTCATTGGGCATAAAATCGGTGCTACTAATGCATTCGGATACGATATAAACGCTGCATGCTCTGGATTTATTTATTCCTTGGTTACTGCATCGAAATTTATTGAAAGCGGCACTTATAAGAAAATTCTTGTTGTAGGCGCTGATAAAATGTCTTCAATAGTAGATTATGAGGACAGAGCAACCTGTATCCTTTTCGGTGATGGGGCCGGGGCTGTTCTGTTGGAACCATCTGATAATGACTTCGGTATAGAAGATGCAGTACTAAAAGCTGACGGATCAGGTTTGGACTATCTTCATATGAAAGCAGGAGGAAGTATGAATCCGGCTACCAAAGAAACAGTAGAAGCAAGAATGCATTATGCATACCAGGAGGGAAGGGTCGTTTTTAAGGCTGCTATTAAGGGAATGGCAGAAAGTATACATGAGGTTGTTAACAGGAATGGCCTTACAATGGATGATATTGACTGGATTGTTCCCCACCAGGCTAATTTGAGAATTCTTATGGGAGTTGCCAATCAATTGAATTATCCGGAAGAAAAAGTCCTTATAAATATCGAAGAGTATGGAAACACCACTGCAGCAACGATACCTTTGTGTTTGAGAGATTTTGAGCATAAGCTGAAAAAAGGTGATAATATCGTTCTGACTGCTTTTGGCGGAGGTTTCACCTGGGGGGCTATTTTATTAAAGTGGGGATATTGATTTATTAGGAATAATGCATTAAATAAGGATTGCAGATTTCTTACTTTTGTAATTAAATATTGAACAAATAATGGGAAACACATCGGATATCAGGAATGGCTTATGTATGAACTACAACAATGATGTATATAAAGTAGTTGAATTCCTGCATGTGAAACCGGGAAAGGGTCCAGCATTTGTCAGAACTAAGCTCAAAAGTCTGACGAATGGTAAAGTTTTAGACAATACATTTCCTGCCGGACACAAGATCGACGTCGTGAGGGTCGAACGCAGGCAATTTCAGTTTCTATACAAGGACGATGATTCATTTCATTTTATGAATACCGAGACTTATGAACAGATCATGATTCCAAATGAAATGATAGAAAATGGAGATCTTGTAAAAGAAGGTGCAATGGTCGAGATTCTGTTCCATGCCGAAAAAGAGACACCATTGACGATAGACCTTCCTCAGCATGTCGTTCTCCAGGTAACCTATACAGAACCGGGTGTGAGAGGAGATACTGCAACCAATGTGACAAAACCGGCAACGGTTGAGACAGGAGCAGAAATAAAAGTTCCTATCTTTATTAATGAAGGCGATAAACTAAAAATAGATACGCGAACGCGGTCTTATCTTGAACGGGTTAAATAATAATTATGACTTACAAGGAAATTCAGGATTTGTTAAAACTGGTCTCAAAATCAGAATTGGCGGAAGTCAGAATGAAAGATGGTGATTTTGAACTAACCATAAGAACCAAGAATTACTCAAAAACCAAAAGCACGACACAACATGTGGTCGCACCCACTGCTATTCATACCCCGGCTGCTCCGGCTCCTCAAGCCCCGGCTAAGGATGAAAGCAGCCCCGCACCTCCAGCTGCTCCCGCTCCGGCTGAAGCACAGGCAGATTCAAACCTGGTGGAGATCAAATCCCCGATTGTCGGGACTTTTTATCGGTCCCCGGCCCCGGAAAAACCCAGTTTTGTTGCAATAGGTGATACAGTCCAGGAAGGTTCGGTAGTTTGTATCATTGAGGCCATGAAGCTGTTTAATGAAATAGAAAGTGAAGTAAGCGGAAAAATTGTAAAGGTACTCGTCGATGATGCCAGTCCGGTAGAATACGACCAGGTACTTTTCCTTGTTGATCCAAATGGGTAGTGGATGACACCATCTAAATCTCAAAAAATGTTTAAAAAAATATTGATAGCCAACAGGGGTGAAATTGCTTTGCGCGTTATCAGGACTTGCAAGGAAATGGGCATCCAAACAGTCGCAGTGTACTCCACTGCAGATGAAGACAGTCTTCATGTCCGTTTTGCAGACGAAGCGGTTTGTATCGGTCCTCCGAGTTCAACTGATTCGTATCTGAGCATACCCAAGATTATGGCAGCTGTAGAAATTACAAATGCGGATGCCGTGCACCCGGGATATGGATTTCTTGCAGAGAACTCTGATTTTGCTGAAGTGTGCCAGCAATATGGCATCAAATTTATCGGACCCTCAGCAGAAATGATCCGCAAAATGGGTGACAAGGTCACTGCCAAAGAAACAATGATCAAGGCTAAAGTTCCTGTTGTACCAGGGTCTGATGGCTTGATAAAGAATGTAAAAGAAGGGATTAAAGTAGCTGCTGATATTGGTTATCCGATTATTCTGAAAGCTACAGCTGGCGGTGGAGGTAAAGGAATGCGTATCGTCGAAAAGGAAGAAGAATTTGAAGAACAATGGGATAAGGCCCAAAGAGAAGCAGCAGCTTCTTTTGGAAATGATGGCATATATCTCGAAAAGTTTATTGTTGAACCCCGACATATCGAGTTTCAAATCATAGGTGATCAACATGGGCATGTGGTTCATTTGTCTGAACGGGATTGCAGTATACAAAGAAGACATCAGAAACTGGTTGAGGAATCCCCATCCCCTTTCATGGATAACCGTCTGCGTAACCAAATGGGTAAAGCAGCAGTAAAAGCAGGTAAATCGATTAAATATGAAGGTGTCGGTACAGTAGAATTCCTGGTTGATAAATACAAGAAGTTCTATTTTATGGAAATGAACACCAGGATCCAGGTAGAACATCCTGTCACTGAAGAAGTGATTAACCGTGACCTGATCAAAGAACAGATCAGAGTAGCTGCCGGATGTAAATTGAGCGGAAAGAACTATACACCAACGATGCATGCTATCGAATGCAGGATCAATGCTGAAGATCCATATACAGATTTCAGACCGAATCCAGGAACTATAAGCTCATTCCATAGTCCAAAAGGCCATGGAGTACGTGTAGATACCCATGTATATGCAGGATATACCGTTCCTCCTTATTACGACTCAATGATTGCAAAATTGATCTGCAAAGCAGAAACAAGAGAGGAGTGTATCAAAAAAATGCAAAGGGCACTTGATGAATTTATTATTGAGGGTATCAAGACGACCGTACCATTTCACAAGCAACTCATGAAAAATGAGGATTTTCTGTCCGGAAATGTGACTACAAAATTCATGGAGAGTTTTGAGTTGAAACCTCAATAAGTTATACTTGCTTCATGCAAGACATCAAACAGCTTGTACATTACCTTCTGAGATATAAGGGAACTCTTTCCCTGAGTATTTTCTGTCATGTATTGATGGCTGTCTTTACAGTTATTTCCATACCTCTTGTCATTCCTTTTTTTCAATTATTATTTACGGATTCTGTTGATAAAACAATAAGTAAGCCTGATAGTATACTTAAGATTATTGACTGGCTCAAATACTATTTCATCCAGGTCATTGAATCCCAGGGTACTTCCAAAGCATTAATGCTTGTCTGCGGATTGATAGTCATTACATTTTTCTTTAAGAACCTCTTCAGGTATCTCGCAATGTTTTTTATGGTATCGGTCCGATCATCAACAGTACGTGATCTGAGATCCAGATTATATTCCCGCTATCTTGAAAACGCTGTCAGAAAACAAAATGGTCAAAAAAGAGGTGACCTTATTGCGAGAATTATATCAGATGTTCAAGAGGTCGAGTGGAGTATCCTCAGGTTTATTGATGCAATATTTAAATCCCCTATTGTGATTATAGGTAGTATCCTGATAATGTTAAGCATCAATGTAAACCTTACCCTCTTTGTATTTATACTTATGGCATTTACAACTATTGTAATTGGTAGTCTTTCCAGGACATTGAAAAAGCAATCCATGTCATTACAGCAAAAACTATCAAAGATGACCTCAATCGTGGATGAGACGATTGACGGGGCATTGTTGATAAAGGTATTCAGAGTCTCGGATTACTGGAAATCGAGGTTTGAAAGATTAAATGAATCATTTCGGAATACATTGAATCGCGTTTCGTGGCGACAGGATTTATCCTCACCGCTCTCTGAATTCCTTGGGGTTTCACTGGTAGTGGTTCTTTTATGGTATGGATCACACCTTGTATTAAATGGATCGATGGCTTCAGAAGATTTCTTTGCATTTATATTTGCGTTCTACAATGTTATCGAGCCCTCAAAATCATTTGCTACGGCATATTATAATGTAAGGAAAGGTTCTGCAGCTCTGCAGCGTATCGACGAGCAGTTGAATATCCCTCTGGTTGAAAGAGAAATTGCCGCAGGAACCAAATCTTTCAAACTGGATCATGGGATATATTTTAAAAATGTTTCATTTTCTTACGGTAATGATATTGTTTTGAACCAACTCGATATGGCTATAGCTAAGGGAGAGAAAGTTGCGATCATCGGTCCTTCAGGCGCTGGCAAAACCACAATAATGATGCTGTTGATGAAGATGCTTCAAGCTGATTCAGGTCATGTCCTCATTGATGATACGCCTTTGAATAATATTAGCAAAGACAGCCTGTTTGAAAAAATTGGCCTTGTAACGCAGGATCCTTTCCTGTTTAATGCTTCGGTTGAAGACAATATCACACTGGGCAGAAATGTGAATAATACCAATCAAATTGAGAATAGTCTTCAGCAAGCACATGCGTTTGATTTTGTAAAAAGACTGGAAGGTGGCACCGGAAATAATATCGGTGACCGCGGCGATCAGTTGAGTGGGGGAGAGAAACAAAGACTCACGATTGCACGGGCACTATTAGAGGATCCTGATCTTCTTATTCTTGACGAACCGACATCCGCACTTGATCCGGAGTCTGAAGAAGCTGTTTCACAAGCCATTTTATCAGCACTAAAAGACAGGACTGCAATCATTATCGCTCACCGAATGTCTACTGTAAAATATGCGGACAGAATATTAGTTTTAAAAAAGGGTAAAATTGCAGAACAAGGCACACATATTGAATTGATGGAGAAAAAAGGTATATATGCAGATTATGTGAAGATTCAGTCAATTGATTAAAACGAGTATGAAGCGATGGAATAACATAACACTAATACTTTGTTTGTTTCTTTTTTCATTTATAGGTTCAAATGAAGCACAGGTAGAGATGCCTCAGTCGGGAGATAGTATTTTCCGATTCAAGGCATTATTGGAAAAGCCAGCACCATTTACTGTATTTGAAGTCGCAGATATTAAATTTCCTTGTGTCGATCACCTTATGGCTGTCACTAATGAATCTCCAAGGCCACAGATAAATTATATAAATCAATCCGATGACGAAGAGATGTATTCTGTAAGTGAAGGCAATTTGTATTTAAACGGTTATAAGGGGCATGACCCTTTTCTGAATCTTCCTGATAAGGAAATTGTTTTCCTTAATCCTGTGCAACTGACTGATTCGGATATCATCAATAAAAAGAAGTTATCGGGGGAAAGCGAATTTATTGTTCTTTTTCAGGGTAAGGAATTGCCCGAATCAGTGACAGGATTAAAGTCCTATTCAGATCTGAGGTCAGTACAGCTAAATGGTAAATTAAAATGGGAGATCAGATATGTCGGAGAGGACAGGTATTTTGAATTCAACCAGGTTGTCGAAGGTCAGGTAATGAGTAATTTGTTCCGATATTCGGTCCAGAGTTATAGAATCAGAACTGATAAGTGGATTGATGTTAAGCCGGGTCAATACCCTGAACTGGCAAGCCTGTTTACGCCCAAAATATATCAATCCAGGAGTTTGTTTGCCGAGGATGATTTTCTTCCCAGCCTGGAATTCATAGATTACCCATATCGCCAGGTTGTATACAACGCCAAAAGGAATGTTAAGCAAATTCCATTTTGTGATGATCTGAAGATGGGTATCCAGGTTTTTCCAAACCCAACCTACGGAGATTTGAATATCCAGTTTAATAATGCAGTCAAACAAGAATATACATTTGAGATTATAGATATCATTGGTCGTAAACTTTGGTCAGAAAAATTATATGTAAATGCCCCTGTTTTCCTGCATGAACTTGACATGCCAGTATTGAGCAAGGGCGTTTACCTGTATGGGATCTCTAACTCAAAAGGGCAACGCATAGCTTCCAGCAGACTGATAATAGTAGAGCCATAAAAAAAGCCCTGCATAAAAAATGCAAGGCTTATAATTTATTAGTTGAAAAGAGGATTACATCATACCTCCCATTCCTCCCCCTGGAGGCATAGCAGGCATTGGCGAGTCATCTTTCATATCATTGATTACACATTCGGTGGTCAATACCATTCCGGCAATTGAACCAGCATTCTCAATAGCAATTCTTGTAACTTTTGTCGGATCGATTACACCAGCTTTTTTAAGATCTTCATACTTGTTTGTCCTGGCATTGTAACCGAAAGTACCTTTTCCTTTCATAACATCCTGTAAGACAACTGAACCATCAACACCGGCATTTTCAGCAATACCTCTTAAAGGCGCTTCCAAAGCTTTTTTAACGATGGAGATACCCATGTTCTCGTCTTCATTCAATCCTTCCAATTTGTTCAAAGCAGGAATGGTCCTTACCAATGCGACACCACCTCCTGTAACAATACCTTCTTCAACAGCAGCCCTTGTTGCATGCAATGCATCGTCAACCCTGTCTTTCTTTTCTTTCATTTCTACTTCCGTAGCAGCTCCAACATAGAGTACAGCTACACCACCTGCAAGTTTAGCAAGTCTTTCCTGAAGCTTTTCCCTGTCATAATCAGATGTTGTCGTTTCAATTTGCTGCTTGATCTGGTTGATCCTTGCAGTGATATTCTTGTTCTTTCCGGCACCGTTTACAATCGTTGTATTATCCTTGTCAACAGTGATCTTTTCACATGAACCCAATAGATCTATATCAGCATTTTCAAGTTTGTACCCTTTTTCTTCAGAAATTACAGTACCTCCGGTAAGTGTTGCAATATCTTCAAGCATAGCTTTTCTTCTGTCTCCAAAACCAGGCGCTTTGACTGCAACGACTTTCAATCCACCTCTTAACCTGTTTACTACCAATAGACCAAGTGCCTGAGATTCTACATCCTCAGAAATGATCAATAGTGGCTTTCCGGCTTGTGCAGCTTTTTCAAGAACTGGCACAAGATCCTGAACATTGCTGATCTTTTTATCGTGGATCAATATCAATGGATTTTCATATTCTGTTACCATGCTTTCGCTATTGGTAATGAAATATGGAGAGAGATAACCTCTGTCGAATTGCATTCCCAGTACTTCTTCAACATATGTATCGGTACCTTTAGCTTCTTCAACAGTGATAACACCATTTTTAGATACTCTTTTCATTGCATCAGCAATCAATGATCCTATTTCTTCGTCATTGTTAGCTGAGATAGAACCGATTTGCTGGATTTTACTGAAATCATTGCCTACAACATTACTGCTTTTCTTAAGACTTGCGACAACAACTCCAACAGCTTTATCAATTCCTCTTTTCAGATCCATAGGATTTGCGCCTGCTGCAACATATTTCATTCCAGCCGCAACCATACTCTGAGCAAGGATAGTAGCAGTCGTTGTTCCATCTCCTGCCGCATCTGCAGTTTTGGAAGCAACTTCTTTTGCCATCTGGGCTCCCATGTTTTCTACCGGATCTTCCAGTTCTACTTCTTTAGCTACTGTAACACCATCTTTGGTAATTTGAGGTGCACCAAAGCTTTTCTGGATTACAACGTTTCTTCCTTTTGGCCCTAGTGTTACTTTTACAGCATCAGCGAGGGCATCAATACCTGATTTTAGTTTAAAACGCGCATCCGCGTCAAATGTTATTTCTTTTGCCATTTTTGAAATCTTTTTAAAAGTGGTTATAAAAAATTTTGGATTAAAGAATAACGAGGATGTCGTCTTCTCTCATAATCAAATAGTCTGTACCCTGGTAGTTAAGTTCCTGGCCTGAATATTTACCATAAAGTACACTGTCTCCTTTTTTAACTGTCATCGCTTGACCATCTTTTCCTGGTCCTACCGCAACTACTTTACCTTGCTGAGGTTTTTCTTTTGCAGTATCAGGGATAATGATTCCTCCCCTGGTCTTTTCTTCAGCAGTTGCTGGCTGGATGACAACTCTATCATTAATAGGCTTCATATACAGTAATGTTTTGTTGATTTTTTTTATTAAATAATTTGAAATACGTGAATGCTTGATCATTATTTATGCCAAGACGCCAGAAATGACAATTTTACCTGATTATCGATATAATTGGCAGACAGATCATCCGCATCCCGATGGATGATTGACAAAATGACATGAATATTGATTTCTGGAACCTGAATTAGCTACCTGGTGCTGATTGAAGTGGAATTCCTCCACCAGCTCCTGCAGAGTTACTTACAATGATAGCAGTGATAATGGCTAAAACAAACATTGATATAGCCAGTCCCCAGGTCAGTTTTTCGATAAAATCGGTAGACCTTGCAGCACCAAACATCTGGTTTGCTCCCTGACCTCCAAAAGTAGAATCAATTCCTCCTCCCTTCGGATTTTGGATGAGTACGACGGCCATTAACATGAAAGCATTTAAGGCTATGAGTATCGTTAATGCTGTAATCATTATTGTTTGCTTTTTAATTCTTCAATAAGTGGCGCAAAGAAATGACTTTTTTCTGGATTTTTCAAAAGTAATTTCTCATACATCTCTATGGCCTTTTTATAGAAACCCTGGTCTGCATATAGCTTGGCGAGGTTTTCTGACAAAATATCTTCTTTTGATTTGATACTTTGATCAATTTTTGACTTGATGACCGATTTTTTCTTCTTTACCTTTTTGCGTTTTTTCTTTTTCTTCTTTTTCTCCTGTTTTGAAAAGGGTTCGGCTTGCGTAGGATATACGGAATTCAGCCATTGAGTAAATTCAAGGAGTTCGGCTTCAGACTGAGTGGATAATGAATTCCAATGTGATTTACTTGAATGACCAAGCTTTTTTTTCTTTTTCTTTTTTTTCTTTTTTGCTGCTTTCTCTTTCTTCCCTGATGGTTTTTTCTTTTCTAAATTAAACTCAGGGCGTTTTTCTTTTTTCTTTTTCTTTTTTCGTTTCTTTTTCTTCTTCTCACCTGATTTAGGGATAGGTTTCTCGTCTGACTTGTTGTTCTCCAATTTTTTACTGACTTCGGTATTCTCCTCAATTAGTTTGTCTTCCGTTTCGTCCAACATCTCCAGGTTTTTAGTTTTTTCTTCTGCGTGAGTGCCAGGTTCCTTTTCTTCGGTATTCTTGCCAGGTTTATTTTTATGACCTGTATCGATAGGTTCTTTTATCTCTTCTATGGATTCTGATGATAAAACATCTTCAATTAGGGAATCCTTTTTTATTTCAGATGATTGTAAAATGTCATTTGAAATGACTTCCTTCAATTCAGACTCCATTTCTCCTGGCTTGATATCCTTGCCAGATTCTGATATTCCAGAAGCAATTGTAACATTCTGATCCTTGACATCTGCAATAGTTTCAGCGGTTATCTTTTTCTTCTTCTTTTTCTTCTTTTTCTTCTTTTTGGTATCCTTAAGGTTAATAGAAGAAAGGTTTACAATATCCGTGGGAGAAGAGAATTGCAAATCTTCATTATGCCAATCATATTTAAAATGGATACCATCCAAACTATGGTTTAAATCATCTGCATTTTGTACAAAAGGTTGAGAAAATGGAAAACGATTTAATTTTTCCTGGTCAGAAAGCTTTGATAAATCCTCAGGATCTGAATTTAATTGATTGCCAGTTTCTTTTGATTTGTCCTCGGTCATATTTCTTATGTGCTGATAAAGGCAGCTATTTTCAAAATTATCACAATATTCTACCAATTGGTAAAAGCATCATTAAATATTCTTTCCATGATATCATCAACAATTATTTCGATCAACCCGTCCCTGATGGATTGAAAGTCCTGGGTACTATCGTAGTCTTCAAAATCGGAATAATTCTTAGTCCAGGAGTTGTCGGGGTTTAACTCATCAATGTATTCAATTTTTACAGCAATATCAAGCCGGTTGAGGCTTGTTGTATTACCTTCTTCCGGTGCTACATAATTTATCCTGTAACGGGTTACAGTGCCTTTGAATATGATATCAGGATTTTCATTGTTATTGACAAGACGCGATTCCTCCCTGATTTTTCTTCTAAGAGCCTGGCCGAAAATCTGGTTCAGATCTGCAGGTGCATCTCCGGAAGACAAACTGAAATCTTCTACATAAAAGGTATTTAAATCCGGAGAGATGGAAATGCCTTTAAAACTATAGCATGAAGAAAGGCTTAGTGTCAGCAGCAGGAAAAATTTAAATTGCAATGTCATATTCCTTTATCTTCCTGTATAACGTTCTTTCGGATATTCCTAATTCCTCTGCGGCATCTTTTCTTCTTCCTTTATGTTTTTTTAGTGCCTTCAGGATCAATTCTTTGGTTTTTTCATCAAGTGAAAGGCTTTCTTCCACTTCTTCAACTTCCCTGAACTCTTCATCGCCTTCTTTAATGATAACAGGAGAATCAGGGTAAGGATCGAAAGAAAAAGGTTCAGCAGGCGGAAAATCCAATGGTGCAGACCGTTGTGCTGATTCCTGTCTTACGTTAGAGAAATCTTCTGAAGATGAGCTTTTAGATGGTAAGCTTGGCATTTTAAGATCATTGCTGTGGATCAGTTCGAAAACAAGCTTTTTCAGATCAGTCAGGTCTGATTTCATATCGAAAAGAAACTTATAAAGTATTTCTCTTTCCTGAAAGTCAGAAGAGCCATCACTTTCTTTTCTTTTCGCAGGAAGGAACCTCTGGCTGATTTGGGGGGCAATTACCAGAAGATCATCTTCTGAGACCAGGTTGTCTTCGGACAGTACAGAAAGTTGTTCAACAAGATTTCTCAATTCCCTGATATTTCCAGGCCATCTATAGTTTTCGACCATATGTCTTGCCTCTTCAGTAAGACGGACCGATTCAGTTTTATATTTATCGGCAAAGTCGTTTGCAAATTTCCTGAACAGGATATTGATGTCTTCACGCCGTTCATGTAGTGAAGGCACCCTGATAGGCACAGTATTCAACCTGTAAAACAGATCTTCACGAAATTTTCCTGCATTTATTTTCTTCTGAAGATCTACATTGGTCGCAGCTACTACCCGCACATCGGTTTTCAAAACTTTCGAAGAGCCTACCTTGATGAATTCCCCGGATTCAAGAACCCTGAGAAGGAAAGCCTGGGTATCCAAAGGCATTTCTCCTATTTCATCAAGGAAAATAGTGCCTTTATTGGCTGTTTCGAAATATCCTTTACGATCACTGGTAGCTCCTGTGAAAGCACCTTTTTCATGGCCGAAAAGTTCCGAGTTGATGGTGCCGGCCGGTATGGCACCTGTATTGATAGCAATAAACTGGTTATGCTTCCTGGAAGAATATTCATGGATAATCTTTGAAATGACTTCTTTACCAACACCACTTTCTCCCTGAATAAGTACAGTGAGATCTGTCGATGCTACCCGCAATGCAGTTTTCAGGGCATGGTCAAATTTTTCAGATCGCCCGACAATTCCATATCGTTGTTTTACTGACTGTAGATTCATGGATCAACAATTTTTCCTTTTAATGAACCACTTGTGATCGATTCTACTTTCACATAGGTGTAGTCTCCCTTTTCCAGACCATCTCTTTTAGGAAATATGACCATCTTATATTGACTATTACGACCTTTGAATTCTTTATCTGATCTTTTGGAATCTCCTTCTATCAATACTTTGAAAACTTTCCCGATATCCCTTTTATTGTGCTCAAAAGAGATTTGATTTTGGAGCCTGATTACTTCGCTCAGTCTTCGTTTTTTTACTTTTTTTGGAATATCGTCCTTGTATTTCCTGGCAGCCATTGTGCCTGGTCTTTCAGAATATATGAACATATATGACATTGAGAATTCTGATTTTTGAATGACATCCAGGGTTTCAAGGTGTTCTTTTTCTGTCTCGGAGCAAAACCCGGTGATAATATCCGATGAAATGGCACAATCCGGAATCACTTCATATATTCTTTTAACCTTGGAATCGTACCATGCCCTGTCATAAGTCCTGTTCATCAATTTGAGTATCCGGCTGTTGCCCGCCTGGACGGGAAGATGAACGTAATTGCATACATTCTCATGATCCCTGATTGCATAAAGGACTTCATCCGTAATATCCTTGGGATGTGATGTTGAGAATCTTACCCTCAGGTCGGAATGGACCCCTGCGACCATAACCAGCAGGTCGGCAAATGTGACAATATTACCTGTTTCAGGATTTTCCCATTTGTATGAATCAACATTTTGCCCGAGAAGGGTTACATCTCTAAAACCGTTTTCAAACAGATTGTGTGCTTCGGATACAATTGAAAATGGATCACGGCTTCTTTCCCGGCCTCGTGTAAAAGGAACAACACAAAAAGAACACATATTATCGCAACCCCGCATTATAGAAATGAAACCACAAATTCCATTGGATCCCAGTCGGACCGGGGCAATATCAGCATATGTTTCTTCCCTTGATAGAAGGACATTGACCCCGCGTTCTCCATCTTCAGCTCCCTTGATCAGGTTTGGTAGATCACGGTATGCATCGGGACCCAGTACGATATCAACGAGTTTTTCCTCGTCCAGGAATTTGGATTTGAGTCGTTCAGCCATACAGCCCAGGACACCGATTAAAACCCCAGGCTTGTTTTTTTTAATGCCTTCAAATATCCTTAGCCTCTGGCGAACATTATCTTCAGCTTTTTCCCTGATTGAACAGGTATTGACAAGGATCAGGTCTGCTTCTGACATTTCTTTTGTCGGACCATATCCCTGATCACTTAAGATTGATGCAACAATCTCCGAATCACTAAAATTCATAGCACAGCCATAGCTTTCTATGTAGAATTTCTTGCTGCCAGTAATATTGCCGGATATATTGCTAAATACTTCACCCTGCTTTGTCGGATCTATAGTCTTCGCCACATTATCTAATGTCGGATTATCGTTATACATAGGCTTTACTTACTGAAATTTTTGCAAAAGTATATAAAAAGCAGGAGCGATGTGACATTTTGTCAGTATAATCCGGACCTTGAAAACAATGGATTATGGAGTACTTTTTGCTTGAATGAAAAGAAGGTATTTAACGAATATTTAAATTTTTAAACCTCAAAACAGCATAACTATTTGTGAAAATTTCCGTCATAAGTTGTAAATAGTCTTATTTCACAAGTAGATATAAAATTTTAAAACTATTTATATCGAACAAAAATGAACATACATTTGTCCATGATTAATTACAGGAACATGCAAAAACTTACTTTTTCAATCATTTTTCTCTTCATAGCTGGTTTTACATTCGGACAAAACCTGGATGAAGAATTAGGTTTTATTTATGTCAAAGCTGATTATTTGCTTGAAACTGACAGGTACGAAGAGGCTATTGCTGAATTCAACAAAATTATAAATCAGGATCCGGCCTATAAGGATGCATTGTATAAAAGAGCAAAGGCTAAATATGCATTGGCAGCATATAAAGGAGTGAAAAAAGATCTGTTGTTATCGTTTGAACATATCGGGATGACACAGGAGAGTATACTTTTATTCGGAGAAGCTCAGGAAGCTTCCGGGGATGCTGGTGCACCAAATACAATGGAAATTGCATCCAGATTATATCCTGATAATCGTAAGGCCAAAAAGTATAAGAAGAAAAAAGAACAAGAAACCGGGGCAGAGGAAGAACCAAAAGAAACAGATACAGAAGGTGGATTGAAAGAAGAAGTTAAGAAGCTTGAAGAAAAAATATCGAGTATCCTGGACGACTTGTTACCAGATGATGAAAAAAGTAAGGAGGAAAATGAAAGCGACAACCAGGGTGAAACCGGAAAGGCTCAGGAACCAGAAAGTGAAAATGAGAATGATTCTGAAGGAGACATGGCTGAAGATAAACCTAAGGAAAATAAAAAGATCAATATTCCTGACAACAGCGTAAATGAAATTTATATTGACGAAGACCTGACTTTGGAAATAAGAAATGGCCTGGGAAGCAGAACGATTCTTCAGCAACCCAATATTCTTATACTGTCTGAAACCTCAGGTAAAGTCGCTGTCAACGTTTGTGTGAATAGAAATGGCAAAGTTGTAAGTGCCGAATATGATGGTCCAAATTCGACAATTAATACACAGAGTCTTATTTCTCTTGCTGTCAGGAAGTCTAAAGAATTCTGGTTTGAGAAATCCGATGTAAAGGAAATGTGTGGCTCAATAATATTTATTATAAGCGGGAGGGCATAAAAACTCTTTCCCTGAATACCAATTAAAATTATGAAAAGACTGCTGATATTATTCCTTTTTGCATTGACGTCATTGACGACAATGCATGCCCAGACAGGTATAGGACTTACGATTTCGAATGACCTGTATAACAGGTATGTCAATCCCAAAGACGGGATTGAAAGCCCTTCTAATGGAAGTGTTCTTCTGAATCTTGCAATCGGTCCTAAAATTTGGTTGGGTAGTGAATCATTCTCGTTTTCTGCTGAGGCCCAGGCCAACTGGGGAATATTAGCCTTGTCCCTGGCTGATTACAAAGGACTAGGCTCTGCTTCCTTTCCAATTATGGGTAAGTTTAATTTTGCCGGGCTGTCAGGTTTGAATAAGGAAGGAAGGTTCGGTTTTTCAATCGGCGGAGGCATACAGTTTAACAAGACTGAGATCTATTACCAGACGAATGATTTTAAGGAAAAGGGTGGTGAAAGATCATTTTTTAAAACATATGTGATCCAGGCCGGTTATGGATTTGGTATTTCCGGTTTTACGATGCATGGTTTTGTAAAATATGGATTTGATCCGGATGTTGATGGTGCAAGTAATTTGCATATTGGTATTCAGTATGATTTTAATATTCCTAAACTCAGTAAAATATCCGATCCGGCCAGTGCACTCTGATGAATAAACAAACTCATGTATCATCCAGGAATTACAATACCTTTCAGATAGATGTCAGCATTCATGAGCTCTACACATTATCAAGCAAACTAGATTTTGAACAAGTACCCGCTTTGATCCACGAGGGGTATAAGATACTTGGAGGCGGAAGCAATATTTTGATGTCCTCTGATGTCAAAGTTCCTGTTTTTCATGTCAGAAACAAGGGGATAGAGATTGTTCTTGAGAAAGAAGAATATGTGCTTGCCTCTATAGGAGCAGGGGAGAACTGGCATGATGTTGTGATGTGGGCCATTGATCATGATTATGGTGGTATAGAAAATCTTTCATTGATACCCGGCAATGCCGGAACAGCACCTATTCAAAATATCGGGGCTTATGGGGTTGAGATAAAAGATGTACTACATTCCTTAAAAGCCTTTAAGGTATCTGATGGTCTCGAATACAGTTTTCATAATAGTGAGTGTCAATTTGCCTACAGGGACAGTATTTTCAAAAATGTATTGAAAGGAAAATTTATTATTAGTGAGATTATTCTTCAATTAACTAAGGCAGGCCACCACAGAATTAATACATCCTATGGTGCGATACAGTCAAAACTCAAGGAGAAAGCTGTGGTCAATCCAGGGATCAGTGATGTTTCAGAAGCGGTTATTGAAATTCGGACAGCAAAGCTTCCAGATCCATCAAGGATCGGGAATGCAGGTTCATTTTTCAAGAATCCAGTAATTCCGGTAAAACAGTTTGAGAAACTTAAATTATCTTATTCTGATATGCCACATTATCCGGTTGATGATGATTTTGTCAAGCTTCCGGCAGGATGGTTGATTGATCAATGTGGATGGAAAGGTAAAATTATTGGGAATACAGGTACTTACAAGAACCAGGCTCTGGTATTAGTGAATCATGGTGGTGCCTCCGGAAGGGAAATACTTGAATTATCAGAAAAAATCATGAAATCTGTATATGATACCTACAATATTCATTTGGAAAGGGAAGTCAATGTATGGTTTTGATTGCAATGTCCTGATTATGACATAGACTCCTCGGACAGCCCACGTTAATTTTCTTATTTTGTTAAAAAGAACAGTATGAAATTAAGTCTTACATTTTGTGTCCTTAGCCTTTTTATTTGCCTGATGGTAGCTTGTTCTGACGATGAAAGTGAAATGATGACCGATAATTGTGAAGGTGTCAGTGTGAGTTATAGTTCGGATATTCTTCCCGTTGTTAATGCAAGTTGTGCCGTTGCTGGATGTCATGTAGCTGGATTCCCGAGCGGAGATTTTACAGCGTATGTAGGATTAAAGGCCAAAGCAGATAATGGTTCACTAATGCGTGAGGTCGTTAACGATAAAACCATGCCTCAATCCGGGACAATATCACAGGCTCAAAGAGATCTTTTTGAATGCTGGATAGCTGATGGCGCTCCGGATAATTAGTATTTGGGGATTTTTGGATCAATTTCATCGGACCAGGCCAGAATGCCACCATCAAGGTTATAGAGATTATCAAGGCCCAGTTGAGCTTCCAGGAACATAACGGCCTGACCACTTCTTGCCCCTGACCGGCAATAAATGATGACCGGTTTGTCTTTGTCAATCCTTTCGAAATTACCTGTCAATGTATTTAGAGGAATAAGTTCTCCCTGAATATTTGAAAATTCGTGTTCATAGGGTTCCCGGACATCGATTAATTGGAATGATTGTCCTGTATCAATCATGGCTTTTAATTCAATGACTGATTTTGTTTTCATTTTAGTTATAAAAGTATTACAGGTTTGATGAATATAGTTTCAGACATGAAATTATGCTATTTTTTTTATACTTTAATGACATAAAACATATCATATAATTTATATCATACATTTCATGTCTTATGCAAAAATCTAAAAACCCCTTTCCGGTAGTTTCTTACCTGGGTCCTGAATATTTCTGTGACAGGAAAGAAGAGACAAAAACCATGATAGAGGCCTTGACTGCAGGAAGAAGTATTTGCCTGTATTCCATTCGAAGACTTGGCAAAACTGGATTGATTCAGCATGTTCTTGGAAAACTGGCACGTAAGAGAAGGTATATAGCAGTTTATATTGATATTTATGACACACTGGATGAAAAAGACTTTGTGAACAGGATTTGTTCAGCAGTCCTTGCAATGCTTGAAAAAAAGAATGATAACTATCTGAAGAGTTTGAGCAGGTTCTTTGGGAAGTTCAGACCAAAAATCAGCCTTGACCCGGTGACGGGACAACCGTCTTTCGAACTTGATATCAGGACTGAACAGGAAGTAAGACTAAGCCTTGACAGCCTCGTGGCCATCATTTCTGAGCAAAAAAAGAATGTCATCATCGCCCTTGATGAATTTCAGCAGATTAATCATTACCAGAGAAAAACCCTGTCTGCTACTTTGAGGAAGTACATCCAGAATGTTCAAAATCTGCATTTTATTTTTTCCGGGAGCCAGAGGCAGATGCTTGTTGAAATGTTTACATCACCCAAACAGGCATTATTCAGAACCACACAAATGATGCCACTGGATAAGATCAATGAAAAGGAATACTATGAGTATATCAGATTTCATTTCAGACAAGGTCTCAGGAATATCCCCGATTCTATTATAGATGAAATATTGTCTTGGACAAGAATCCATACTTATTATACCCAATACTTATGTCACAGGCTATATGAAAAGACGAGCAAAAGTGTGCGTGAAGAAGATCTTGAAAATATTAAAAACCAGATAATTAAGGAGAACGAACCCATGTTTCAGAATTACCGGCGTCTTTTGAGTCCTCAGCAATGGAAACTACTTCGTGCTATTGGTCAGGAAAGAAAGGTCCAGGAGCCTACATCCAAATCATTTATACAGAAATATGAACTTGGTTCACACAGTACAGTGAGATTGTCTTTAAAGTACCTGGAAGAACATGAATTGATCTATGCCGAGTATGAAAATGATGAAATCAAGCCAAATTACTATGTCTATGATTTGCTTCTTGCAAAATGGATAGAAGACCTGAGAAAGTAAATCGGAAATAACATATTATAAAAAATAATAATATAAAATATTGTATTGTGCATAATGCAATTAGCCACATTAAAAATATTTTAAATTAAATTATAATTAATTAAACAAAATATTGTTTTGTAATGTTAGTTGTTCTAAATTTGTATTGTTTTTAAAATTGGTTTAATATGTTTAAGAGAAGATTTTTTAGAAAATACAGTGTACCGGCACCTTCTGTACCGGTTACAAGGTATCTTTAGAACAATTAGTTGTTAACGGATAAAATCCTTCAGGGCAATTGCGTTGAGGGATTTTTTTATTCTGACACCCGGACTTATGATCATATAATGACTATTTTTCCGTTTTGATTCCAAATCAGTTTACTTCATGGTACAAGGTTTAAAAGAGACACATTTTAATCTCCCTGGACAGACAGATTTTTACAGGGGAAAAGTCAGGGATGTCTACTACTTCGAAAATCAATTGGTCATTGTTGCTTCTGATCGTATTTCAGCATTTGACCATGTACTTCCAAGGGCCATTCCGTTTAAAGGTCAGATATTAAACCAGATAGCCTTGCATTTTCTGAATGCAAGCCAGGATATCGTTCCCAACTGGCTTGTCGGAAGTCCGGACCCGAATGTAAGTATTGGTCATAAGGCAGACGCGATCAAATTGGAGATGGTTGTGCGGGGATATCTTGCTGGTCATGCCTGGCGTGAATACAAATCAGGCAAAAGAAGCATATGTGGTGTATCTATGCCTGAAGGTATGAAGGAAGGTGATAAATTCCCTAACCCGATTTTAACTCCTGCTACAAAAGCAGATGAAGGACATGATGAGGATATTTCTAAAGAACAAATTCTTGAAAGAGAGATTATCTCTTCAGAAGACTGGAATGTATTGAGTCGATATGCTCATGACCTCTTTTACCTGGGAAGTAAGATGGCTGAAAAGAATGGACTTATTCTCGTCGATACTAAATATGAGTTTGGCAGGTACAATGGTGAGATTATTCTTATTGATGAAATACATACTCCCGACAGTTCAAGATACTACATCAAAGAAGGATATGAAGAACGTCAACAAAGAGGCGAAAAGCAAAAGCAGCTATCCAAGGAATTTGTCAGGGAATGGTTGATGGAGCAGGGATTCCAGGGCAAAGAAGGGCAGGAGATGCCAGAGATGCC
>JABDPK010000035.1 GCA_013042795.1 Saprospiraceae bacterium
GCCCTGTACATTTTTAAAAGTGGATGGAGCTGAGCTAAATGAAGGCGTATACCTTAGTCATTAGGTTTTTTAAACTCCTTGTATTTTCTGGCCCGCTTATGCTTTATGATTTTAGCATCCAGATAGAATATGGTCTCTTCTGCTATATTTTTCGCCAGGTCTCCTACCCTTTCCAATTTTTTCATTATTGAAAAAAGATAGAGATTTTGTTTAAGTGGTTCAGGCTTTTTCTTTGTATTTTCTGAAATGATTTCAGGTATTTTCTTATTGATTTTATTCAAGGTTTTGTCCTTACCAAATACCCACTTAAGAATTTCAGTATCCTCCTTGGTAAAACCATAAATAGCATCACTGACCATGGACAAGGCTATTTCAAACATTTCATAAAACCTTACACCTTCCAGAATCTTTTTACTGAATTTGATATTTATCTCTTCGTCGATAATATATTCTGCTATGCCTTCTGCATGATCTCCTATTCTTTCCAACTGGTTACTTATATTCAGGACAGCCATCACAAATCTAAGATCAGAAGCTACTGGTGCATAGAGTGCCAGGATATTCTCACAAGATTTAACAATAGAGATATCTGTAGCGTTGACTTTCTTTTCAAGTGCCAGTATCTCGTTAGCAATATTTGTATCTGATTCTTCAAGGGCTGTCTTTGCTTTTTCCAACTGACTGAGGACCTGGTCCATCATACCCAAAATATCCTCTTTTAATTGTTCGATATCCTGTGCCTGGTTATTTAATTCTTGCATAGTATAGCTATTTATCCAAATCGACCGGTAATATATCTCTCGGTCAGTTCGTGTTCCGGGTTTGTGAATAATGTTGTTGTCTTCGTATGTTCAATCAATTTCCCCAAATAAAAAAATGCCGTCTTATCACTTACTCTGCCAGCTTGCTGCATATTATGTGTTACAATAACGATTGTATAATCTTCTTTCAACTTGAATATCAATTCTTCGATCTTGGAGGTAGATATAGGATCAAGTGCAGATGCTGGTTCGTCCATCAAAATTACTTTAGGCTGAACAGCTAATGCTCTTGCAATGCATAGTCTCTGCTGTTGTCCACCGGATAGTGCGAGGGCGGATTTATTTAAATCATCTTTGACTTCATCCCAAAGTGCTGCATTTTTTAAAGATTGTTCTACAATATCAGACAGTTCTCTCTTTTTGGTTAGACCCTGGATTTTCAATCCATAGGCTACATTTTCAAATATGGATTTAGGGAAAGGGTTAGGTTTTTGAAATACCATACCTACTTGCTTCCTTAACTCTTCTACTTTGATACTGGGATGATAGATTTCATTTCCAGTTACATAGATATCGCCCTCCTTTCTGAATACTTCTATGTAATCATTCATCCGATTGAACAATCGTAAGAAAGTTGACTTACCGCAACCGCTGGGACCTATAAAGGCGGTGACCGTATTTTCATTCATCTTGATACTTACATCATCGATTGCCTTCATGTCACCGTAGAATACATTGACATTCTCTGTTGCCAGAACTACCTGATTGTCAAGCTTTTTATCTTCAGCATGTGCTTGTGTTTCTGTATTCACTACCAGTTTACCTTTTTTTGCCATCTATGCCTAAGATAGACAGCAATACCATTTAATAAAAATGTTATACCCAATAATATAATGATCCCTGCAGCAGCATTGATTACAAAAGCATGATCAGGTCTGGAGGTCCAGTTAAAGATCTGTAAGGGGAGCACTGTAAATTCATCCATCGGAGATTTGGCAACAAATGGCACATATGCGAGGGCTCCGATGACAATCAAAGGTGCAGTCTCTCCTATCGCTCTTGACAGGGCAAGGATGATTCCTGTCGCAATTCCACCTGCTGATGCGGGTAATACCTGCATCCAAGTTGTTTGCCATTTGCTTGCACCCATTCCATAGGATGCTTCCCGTAAAGAAGAAGGAACTGCTTTGATCGCTTCCCTCGTTGCTACAATGATTATTGGAAGTATCAATAATGAGAGCGTGCTGGCTCCAGCCAGAACAGAGCCTCCGAATTTGAGTGTTCTGACAAATATTTCAAGTCCAAGAATACCATAAATCACAGAGGGCACACCAGCCAGATTTGAGATATTGATCTCAAGTAAATTTGAAAACCAGTTCTTAGCAGCATATTCTTCGAGGTATACTCCGGCAGAGACACCTATTGGAATAGACAACAATGCTGTAAGCGCAAAAATCCACAGAGAACCTGTCCATGCCGTTAGAATACCCGCTCTTTCTGCCTTCCTTGATGGTAAACTTGATAGGAATTGACCATCTATTCTAGCCAATCCATCCATCAAAATACTTCCGATAAATATTGCCAGAAGAATTATTCCAAGGAATGTAGCAAAGATTCCAAATACCTGGAATGCCTTATCATTAAACCTGTTCATGCCTATCCTACTCATACTTCTCCTGGTATTTACTTCGGATGAAAAAACTCAGATTATTTAACATGAATGTAAAGACAAACAGACTTAGTCCGGCAGCAAATATGGTTTGATATTCAAGTGAACCATGAGGTACATCTCCAAGACTTACCTGTACAATATATGCTGTAATCGTTTCAATGGTCTCAAGAGGATTGAATGTTAGATTGGGTTGCTGGCCTGCAGCAATGGCCACAATCATAGTTTCACCAATAGCTCTTGAAATGGCCAGGATAATAGACACAATAATACCAGAAGAAGCGGCTGGAACAAGTACTTTAAATGATGTTTGAAAACGTGTTGCACCGAGACCATAGGATCCTTCCCTTAATGATTTTGGTACAGCAAATAATGCATCTTCACTTAAAGAAGAGATCATTGGTATGATCATGATTCCCATCACAATACCTGCTGACAATGCATTAAAACTTGATACCTCTGGAAATATTTGTTTTAAGAACGGAGTGACGACAGTAAGAGCAAAAAATCCATATACAACCGTAGGTACAGCTGCCAGGACTTCAAGCATCGGTTTGATATAGCTACGGAATTTTTTACTTGAATATTCACTTAAATAAATTGCAATGGTTAAGCCTAGTGGCAACGCAATCATTATTGCAATAAAGGTAGTGAGTAAGGTTCCACTTAATAATGGTAATATACCATATCTCTTATTTGTAAATAAGGGTGTCCATTCAGTATCAGTCAGAAAATCAAAAAGAGAAACATTTTTAAAGAAGCTCAGGGATTCGGAAAACAATACCCAGATGATTCCAATTGTAGTCAAAACGGTCAAAAGGGCAGATAGCCCTAATGTCCGTTCAATTATTTTCTCTTTTATTTCTCTTTTTATCATTCCCTGTAGCTTGTTATATATACCCGGACCCCGATTTATAAAAGGGATGAGTGGATATATATACAATTATTTAAAGTCCCGCCAGGAATGCATCGAATCGGCTTTTGGCCTCACTATATAGCTCATCAGGAAGAGGAATGTATCCTACATCGAGAACCAATGTACCTGCCTCTTTGAGATAGAAATTCACAAACTCTACAACTTCCGGTTTCTTAGCAGCACCACTGCTCACATAAATGAATATCGGTCTTGATAATGGTTTGTAAGTTCCATCTTTAACAGTTTCTATCGTAGGTGTGACCTTGCCATCTTCTGTTTCAACTGCCAAAAGCTTGAGTTTATCTTTGTTTTCAAGATAGTAAGCCAGACCAAAGAAACCGATTGCTCCTTTATCTCCGGCTACGCCCTGAACCAAGACGTGATCGTCCTCAGAAGGCATATAATCTCCACGGCTAGATCCACTTTTTCCAACGATGGCCTTGGTAAAGTAATCGAATGTTCCAGACGCTGATCCAGGTCCCATGAGAACCAATTTCTGATCTGGAAAATCAGGTCTTATTTGATTCCAGTTTGTAATCTTTCCCTGTGCATCCGGTTCCCAAATCATTTTCAATTCTTCTACAGTAAGAGAACTGACCCAATCATTTTCAGGATTGACGACGACAGCGATTCCATCGTAAGCGACAGACAGTTCAATATAGTCCATCCCGTTTTCCTTACAGATTGCAGCCTCTTTATCTTTGATTGGTCTTGAAGCATCTGAAATATCAGTTTCTCCTCGTCCGAATTTCTTGAATCCACCACCTGTTCCAGATACGCCAATTGTGACTTTAACTTTAGGAGCTACAGTCCTGAACTCTTCTGCAATAGCTTCAGTGACGGGGTATACAGTACTAGATCCATCAATTTTGATCGTTCCGCTTAATTCATTAGATTTTGAAGTTGAAGATTTTTCTCCGGAGCCACATCCGACGATAAGGAACGATGCGACTAAGAGCATTATAGTTGAAAAAATTTTCATATTTAAAAGGATAACATTGTTACTTAATGCCACAAATATATCCTCCCAATGTTAAGCCAATGTTATCAATCTATTATTAGAAAAATCTAATTTATATTTCCATAATGCAAGAGCCCTGGATTTAAAATTTTAAAAGAATTATTTACTAAATATTTCAATTATAAATAATAAATGTCGCTTTTATCGTCATTATTTTGACTATTTTTGCGACAATGAAATCTCTTAAAGGACGAGCTGTTCATATTAATCCAAAAAACAAGTTTGAAACGACTAACCGGTCAAGCCTGATCAATCTTGAATTTTATGAAAAGGATGCTTCTCCTATTAAGACAAAATATATTGAAAGCAAAGCCAAGAGCATCATTAACAAGGTAAAGAGCAAGGACATTCCTTTATCTTTTTCCATGAATCCATACCAGGGCTGTGAGCATGGTTGCGTTTATTGTTATGCAAGAAATACACATAACTATTGGGGTTATTCAGCCGGGCTTGATTTTGAAACCAATATAGTTGTAAAAACAAATGCTGCGGAACTATTAAAAAAATGTCTTCAATCCAAAAACTGGGAAGCTAGTCCGATCATGCTCTCAGGAAATACAGATTGTTATCAGCCTGCAGAAAAGAAATACTGTATCACCAGGAAATTACTGAAGACATTTCTTAGCTTCAGGCACCCGGTAGGCATTATCACTAAAAACAAGTTGATACTCAGAGATCTGGATATTTTAAAGGCACTGAATAAAAATAATCTTGTTTCGGTTGTGATTTCGATAAACACTCTTGATGACAAACTACGCCAAAAACTGGAGCCCCGTGCTTCTTCAATTCAAAGTCGGATTGACCTGATTCAAAAGCTGAGGAAAGCAGATATACCTGTAACAATTCTTGCAGCACCCATCATTCCAGGCTTAAACGACCATTCAATTTTTGACCTTGTGAAAACCTTCTCTGATTTAGGCGTATACGATATCGGGCATATTATGATCCGCTTAAATGGTGATCTTTCTGAAATATTTAACCACTGGCTTGAAAGGCATTTTCCGGACAGGGCAGATAAAATCATCAATAAGATCAAATCACTACATGGCGGACAGGTCAGTGATCACAGGTTTGGTATTAGAATGAAAGGCGAAGGAAAAATTGCCGATATCATTCACCAGCAATTTGCTATGGCAAAAAAGAAATATATGGATAAAATCGATTTTAAATTCAATCTTGATTTATACGATCAATACAGGAACCCGCAATTAAGTCTATTTTAGTTAAATAATCTTTTAGCCTAATGGATATTGAATTTGAATTAAGACCTATCAGGGATTCAGATCTGGATGCACTTGTCAAATATGCTGATGACCCTGGTGTGGCAGGAAATCTGACAAACCGTTTTCCAAATCCATATACTAAGGAAGATGGGATAAGATTCATAAAGTTCGCACAATCTGATGGTCCGGAACATATCATGGCGATTTCTGTAAACAATGAATTTTCAGGCGCAATTGGTATTCACCCGATGTCAGATATTTTCAGCAGAAACGCTGAATTGGGTTATTGGCTGGCACGTCCATATTGGGGAAAAGGGATTATGACAACAGCGATTAAGCAAATGGTCAAATATGGATTTGACAATTTTGAAATAGACAGGATTTTCGCCCGACCGTTTGGAAGAAATATTGCATCCCAAAAAGCACTTGAAAAGGCCGGATTTAAACTGGAAGCCAGGTTTGAAAACACAATCTATAAAAATAGGCAATACGAAGACGAGCTTGTATATGCTGTACGCAAATCTCTCTGAATCAAAATGGTAAATTCATCATATCGACATTGCCACCTGAAAGGATTATCCCTACTCTCTTCGCTTCGAAAAGAGCTCTGTTCTTCAACACTGCAGCCACAGGTACTGCACTTGAAGGTTCAATAACAATTTTCATCCTTTCCCACACAAGTTTCATAGCATCAATGATCTCCTGTTCTTCCACAAGCAAAATCTGGTCAACATAATTCTGAATAATCGGGAAATTGATATCTCCAAGATTCGTTCTTAATCCATCCGCTATGGTATTTGTATGTGTATTATATTCAATTTTACCAGACTGAAGCGAGCGATAGGCATCATCTACATTGGAAGGTTCTGTACCTATAACTTTGCAACCTGTATCCGAATGATGTGCAGCAAGAGCAGTTCCTGCTATCAATCCGCCGCCGCCGACCGGGGCCAGGATATAGTCCAGATCCTGGATTTCTTCAAGTAATTCTGCTGCCGCTGTACTATTTCCAAGTATGACATCCATATCATTAGAAGGATGCAGCAGAGTTGCCCCTGTGATTTGCGCGATTTCATCTGCCATCTCTTCCCTGGCCTTGATATTAGAAGCACTGATATAAATTTTTCCACCATATCCTTCAACGGCTGCCTTTTTTACTGATGGTGCATTTTCAGGCATGACAATATGTGAGTCAACGTGCGTTAATCTGCCTGCAAGAGCAACTGCCTGGGCAAAATTACCAGAGCTGTGAGTCACGACACCCTTTGCCTTTCTACCTGAGTTCAGACTCAATATTGCATTTGTAGCTCCTCTCATCTTGAAGGCACCCATTCTCTGGAAATTCTCGCATTTGAAAAATAGTGATGCACCAGACTTCCTGTCCATGATGCGCGAGGTCATTACAGGTGTAAGATGAACGTATTCAGTAATCCTTTCCTGGGCAGAAATGATAGTCGCTTGCGTTATTTCATGCATTGTCATGATTCTAATTTAAAAAATAGAAAGCATTTTTCTAAACACTTTATCGGAGATGCATAAAGTGATCAACCAGAGATTTTAGAAATTCCTAAAGTAGCTTGTTAGCCACATCGGCCAGCTCGGACCGCTCACCTTTTTCAAGTTTTATATGTGCAAACAAATGATTGCCTTTCATCCTGTCGATCAGGTAGGTCAAGCCATTACTTTGTTCGTCCATATACGGACTATCGATCTGGTTAATGTCACCAGTGAATATGATCTTGGTACCTTCACCGGCTCTTGTGATCACCGTTTTGATCTCATGAGGTGTGAGGTTCTGTGCCTCATCAATAATGAAGTAGGCATTCGTCAGGCTTCTTCCCCTTATAAAAGTCAATGCCGTTAAGGTCAACTCTCCCCTCTCCTGCAGATTATCGATCACCTTGTTCTTCTTCTCATTTTGTTTAAACTGGGATCGAATAAATTTAAGGTTATCCCAAAGCGGTTCCATATATGGAGATATCTTATCTTCTGCATCTCCAGGGAGATATCCTATATCCCTGTTACTCAAGGGAACAATCGGGCGTGAAAGGATGATCTGGTCATATTTGTTTTTCTGTTCCAGTGCTGCAGCCAATGCGAGTAATGTTTTACCTGTACCAGCCACACCTTGCAATGCAACAAGTTTTATACTTTCATTTTGCAGGGCGTCCATCGCAAAGGTTTGCTCGGCATTCCTTGGCTTGATACCATAAGCATACATCTTGTCAACCCTTTCGATACGGTCTGTTTTGCTGTTATATCTCGCCAGGGCTGATTGCGTACAGTTATTCAGGATATAATATCCATTAGCAACTTTGGCATCTTTAAGAATTCCGTCTTCCTTGACACTTTTATCCTTGTATAGGTTCTTTATAATTTCAGCATCAAGGTTCTGAATAGAAGGAAAACCTTCGGACAAGATCTCTAAATTTTCAACTTTACCGGTTTTATAATCTTCGGATATGATACCAAGTGCTTTCGCTTTGATCCTGAGATTTATATCCTTAGTCACCAATATGACTTTCTTGTCCTTAAATTCTGACTGGAGCGTAATTGCGACATTCAGAATTTTAAGATCGTTTTTACCTCTTCCATAAATCTCTTCGGCATCTTTACCGTTGCCATGGGTCTGCATGACTATTTTCATACGGCCCCTGTAATCGCCTAGATTTATCACCTGTTCAGCCCTTTGTCTTCACTGAGCTTATCCAGGATCCTGATAACACTTCGTGCTTCGAAGTTTTTTGTTTCATTACCTATTTTGAATTTATCCAGTTCTTCCAGAACGGTAATCGGGATCG
>JABDPK010000036.1 GCA_013042795.1 Saprospiraceae bacterium
TGATAAGTAAGGCCGAAGAATCCTTGATAGCATGGCTGACTTGTGATTCCCGGTTATTTGGCACAAGAAATGAAACCATCCTTGTAAACAGTCCTTGTTCTTTTAAAAAGAAAAAAGCAATAAAGAAAACAGCCATCAGTGCAATAATAAAACTTCCGAATACACCAACCAGTGAACTCAAAATCTGCTGGATTTTTGATGGATTGAACATTTCAAATATATTACTTCTCAAGCCTGTGAAATAGTTGCCTTTTGTGTTTAAACTCTTTTCACCTACAGGTTCATTATGTTCAATATTTATTAAGAGGTTGATACCTTCATTGCTCAATGTATCTCCGCGTTCCTGTAATAAGGAGTCCAATCGAATGACCTTGCTTACATATCTTTCCCTGGTTACACGATCCAGTTCATCTGAAGCCAATTGAGTATCAGCTTCTTCCATGAGTCCTTTTCCAACAAGCCATGTCCGGGCATCATTGATTGGTTCCTCAAGTCCTAAAACAATTTTTTCATAGTCAATACCTGCAAGGTTCTTCGCCTGTTGAAATAATGGTGGAATAAACAAACGAACAAGCAAAACTATTAAAAGAGCAAATATCAATAATGTCAATCCGGACGCTACTCCACTGGCCATAAATCTATTTAACAACTTATACAATGGTGCCCCTATCATTGATAAGACCCAGGCCATAATGATATAGCTGACAATGTCGCTGAAATACCAAAGTATGGTTACAACGATAAGTAACGGAACAATTGCAATTACATATTTCTGCCAGGTCTTCATATAGATTTAATACTTTTCATATGGTTCCTTACTCAATTTCTTGAAAATATCCTGAATTACACTATTAAGTATTTAAATATTAACTTAATCAAGCCAAATTCAAAAGATGAATAGACGAACACTGCTTGCAAATGGATCAAAACTGATTTCATTTGCAAGCCTTTATCCTTTCTTGTCATGCAAAATGTCTTCAACTGTTCAACTCGATTTTGAAGAGATCAGTATCAGGCAAATTCATAAAAGCCTGCTTGACGGAGAATACAATATAGTTACATTGGTGGAGCATTACCTCGAAAGGATCAAACAAATAGATGAAGCAGGTCCTACCCTCAATTCGATTTTATGGCTAAACCCGGATGCCTTAGACATTGCAAAATCCCTGGATGAAAAGAGGAACAGGGGTGAATCTCCGGGTATGCTCCATGGCATTCCTGTGATCCTTAAAGACAATATCGATACAGGGAATCAAATGCCCACCACAGCAGGCTCGCGGGCACTTGAAGGTTCATTTGCAAAAGATGACAGTCACCTTGTTAAATTGTTAAAGGATGCAGAAGCTGTCATTATTGCAAAAGCAAATCTGAGTGAATGGGCAAACTTCAGAGCTGACTTTTCATCGAGTGGTTGGAGTGGACTGGGAGGACAAACCAAAAACCCTTATATTCTGAGTCGAAATCCATGTGGATCTTCATCAGGTTCAGCCGTTGCAGTATCAGCAAATCTATGTGTTCTTGCGATAGGTACCGAAACCAACGGGTCTATCGTCTGTCCATCCAATGCCAATGGAATCGTAGGCATTAAGCCAACCGTTGGATTGGTAAGCAGAGATGGTATCATACCGATTTCTTCAACACAGGATACCGCAGGACCAATGGCCAGGACAGTTGAAGATGCTGCTATTTGCCTGGGTGCTCTTACTCAAAGTGATCCATCCGATAAAGCTACTTTGACCGAAGGGCGTAACGTAAGAACTGATTACACAACTTACCTGGATCCCGATGGACTTCAATCAAAGAGAATTGGCGTGCTCAATGCCTCCAGGGATTTTCACCATAGGGTTAGTGCACTTTTTGATAACTCCCTCGATATAATTAAAAAAGCAGGGGCCGAACTGGTAGAAATCAATAAAATAAGTGATACTCCTTCCGGTGGAGATTCATTCACCGTGATGTTATATGAATTTAAAGATGGTTTAAACAAATACTTTGAATCTTTGGGTCCGAAGTCAAAGATCAAAACCATAGATGATCTGATTGAATTTAACAAAAAGGATAGCATCGAATTAAAATATTTTGACCAGGATCTTCTTGAGCTCGCTGCCGAAAAAGGAAGCCTGGAAGATAATGATTACAAAGAAGCCAGGCAGCGAATGCTTGAAAACACGAGGGAAAACGGTATTGACAAGGTGATGGATGAAAACAAGCTTGATCTGATTATTGCGCCAACAGGCTCCCCGGCATGGAAAACAGATTTGATCAATGGTGACAGATTTTTAGGAGGAAGTTCATCCCCGGCTGCCAGGGCAGGATATCCCTCGATCACCTGCCCGATGGGCTTTATAGATGGCTTGCCGGTTGGAATTTCCTTTTTTGGAAAAGCCTGGTCGGAAGGCACTCTTATTGAAGCTGCCTATGCTTTTGAACAAAAAACTAAAATGAGGCAGCCACCAAAATTCATCAGAGATTAACAAATTGTTAGTCGGGAATTATTTTGAGTTATAAAATGTATGAATTGTATAACTCGAAACAAATGAAAAGAATCCTGTTCCTGCTCTTTGTAATTGCTTCTTTGTACAGTAAGGACCTCAAAAGCCAGGCTTACACTATTCAGAACTATGATGTCAACGTTTCAATCAACAAAGACGGAAGTATAGATATCAATGAAATAATTGACCTGACTTTTGAAGAAGAAAGAAGAGGCATAAAAAGAGATGTGCCTAAAAAAATTGAAATAAATGGTATAAAAAAACGCACACATCTTTCCAATGTCAGCGTAAAGGACAAAGAATACAAAGTCCTTTCAGAAGGAAATGACAATATCATCCGAATAGGAAATAAAGACAAATTCCTGACCGGCCCCCAACGATACGAATTGAGCTATACGGTATCCAATACACTGATTTTTGAAGAGGACCATATTGCTTTTCAATATAATGTCATCAATGGATGGGATACCACGATCGATCATGTAAGTTATAATATTGAATTACCGGAAGACATAGATATAAGGTATAATAATTATGTTGTTATAACTGGTCAGACCGGTGGAAACGAAAGGAATGCAAGCATTACCAGGGATGGTGTAAATATCTTTGGTGAGTCGGTGAAACCTCTTTCTCCTGAAGAGAATATTACAGTCGCTATCAAACTTCCCGTAGATTATATTGCCAAACCTCCTCCACCTGTACCTCTTTATAAAAAAGACAAAACCTGGTTGATCCCTTTAGCATTTATAGCCTGGTTTATCGGTTTCTTCAGACGAAGATCAAAGATTGAAATTGGAGAAATCTCTGATGTACATTTTCCACCCGACGGATTTTCTCCGGCAGAAGTCGGTGCTTATTATGATAATAAAGTAAATACACAGGATATCATTTCACTTCTACCTTATTGGGCTAATAAAGGCATTATTAAAATACTTGGTAGTGAAGATCCTGAAATGAATGATGATCTGTTCTTCAGTAAAATCAAGGAACTTCCCCACAACACCCCGGAATATGAAAAGGTCATTTTTGATGCATTATTCACCAATGAAGATATGATCCTGCTTTCCGAACTAAAAAACAAGATCTATTCTAATACATACAAGTCATTTTCCAAACTTAGAAAACGACTCAAACAAAGAGAATTATATGATGAAGAAAACTACAGGATGTTTCATTCAGGAAAGTTGATATGGGGTGCTGCAATGCTGGTAATCCTGTCTGTAATTTGTTTTATAAATACGTGGATCATAAGTGGAATATTGATAGCAGTGGCAGCCATAACAATATTTATTATTCACTTTCTTACTCCAAAAAAATCAGAGAAAGGATTATATATTCTCAGGCAACTGCTTGGTCTCGAAAAATTTCTCAAGGACGGAGATCCTTCCAAAACATCCGAACTGTTAAAACAGGATCCAAATTATTTTGAAAAATTATTTCCATATGCAATTGCATTTGGACTGGATCAATCATGGATGAACAAAATGGAATCATTTGATATCCCTCCACCATACTGGTTTGGATATCATAACCCATCCGTAGGAAGAAAGCCAAGCTATGGGGACTTTTCAAAAAGTTTCGACGTACCAAAAATGAAAAGCATATTCACCAGTCAGCCAGCTGCACCATCATCCGGAAGTACTGGAGGTGGCTTTAGCGGAGGCAGTGCAGGAGGTGGATTTGGTGGTGGAGGTTCAAGCTGGTAATTGAATACTAGATTTGTATTTAAAAAGCACTTAACCCATTTGCATAAAAAAAGGAGCATCCATGCATATGGATCCTCCTTATAAATATTTGAAACCTTAGTTATCGCACTACCAGGAACTTCTTCGTTAGCACTTTCGATTGGGATCTTACCCGCACGAAATATGTTCCTGGTGCAAATTCTGGCAATTGTAATTCATTATACTGTGTCACACCTTCAATCATTTCATGATATTGTTTGACCCCATGCGAGTTAAAGATGCTTATATCTGCTTTCAATTCAGGGATCGATTCGAATTCAAGGTTAATATATCCTGTTGACGGATTTGGGTTGATGGCAAACACAATCTCACTTCCTGTCAGCTTATTAGTACAAGGAGCACCTGAATCAATACGAATCACTTCGACAAAATTATCTGACAGGTCAAAACATGTACCCGGGTTATCAGGAAGTTCCAAGGTATCCCCTGCCGTTTGGTCAAACACATCATTATGAGCAAGTCCATAAACCCTGCACACACCCGCAGGAGCATTTTCAAAATCGATGATATTATTATCAACTACTTCAATGATTACATCAAAAGTATCCGTAATGATATATTCATAATTTACACTGAAGCCACTTGTACTGAAAACAAGTTCATTGGCCACTGAATCACCCACACATATTTCTATTATTGTATCCCCGTTTTCCAGGCTAACGCTTCCTCCATTGTTATCTACCCTTTCAATTGTTTCAGGTTCTGACAAGTCGTGGCAATCAGTAATCGAGTTGATATGATCTCCCATATTTAAAGGAATTGAATCCATGGCCGACATATGCCATACAAGACAGATTCCTCCGCCAGCACTTTCAAAATTAATCGGGAAATTAGGTGGATTACCAATAATAATGCTGTCTGTATCAGTTATAATATAAGTTGAGTAATCACCTATGGCATTTTGAACATCTCCATCGACAAGGTCATCTACACCATCACTGACACATACAAAATTTGTAGATAATTCGAGTGATCCCCCATCAACAGGACAGGAAGTTGTACTGCAATCTTCCTTGACAATGTTCAGGCAGTTATCAGAGTAATCAAAACAACCTGTTGCAGGTGGGTCAACAAATAAGGTATCCCCCTGGGAGAGTGTAAACAAGCCTGAATAGGATACACCATAAACTTTACAAATTCCAGGAAGCAGGTTTTCAAAATTAAATGAATTGTTAGGTGCCACAGCAATTACAATGTTTTCTTCATTGGCAATTATGTATTTGTATAATGGTATGGTTACCGTATCACGGATAAAAACCAAAACATCTGGTATGGAATCTCCTACACAAATTGTTTGTGTAAGCGTGTCACCGCCGGGATAAGATATAACCCCTCCCTCCGGGTTTAGTCGATTGAATGAAGCAGGGGGAGATAAATCAAAACAATTGCTGTCTATGCTGTCAATACTCATTCCTGCATTTAACTGAATCGTATCCAATGCGGCCAGGTTCCAGACCAGGCATGTACCCGGATCTGCGCCATCGACTTCAAAGTTTACTGAATCTGAAACTGCCAGAATAATACCCGCTGTATCCGTTAATAAAATCTGCTGGTATAATCCCAAAGCATTCTGAACGCTTCCTATAACAAAATCTTCAATACCATCTCCAATACAATATTCATTGCCAAATAAATCCACAAATCCTCCATCAACAATACATTCCGGATCGCAAGGTCCACCTACAGAATCCCGGGCTACTTCTACATAATTATCTGTAATATCAACACAACCATCTGAGGGAGGCATCTGTCCAAGAGTCTCTCCTACCATGGCTACAAAATTACCTGTATATGAAACTGCCCATACCAGGCAGATTCCGGGAGGACTAATGGAAAAATCAACAACTGAAGAATCAGGTAATGCCAGGATGACATTATTAGTATCTGTTACTACATATTGAATATTCTTTCCTGCTGTACTTGTATTAATAAAACTAAGCACATCTGAAATTGTATCTGAAACACATATATGGATGCTTGTACCTCCATCATCAAGACTTATCTCACCCGCATGTATATCTGTTCTCAATACCACACCACCGTTTGAAATATCATGACATACATTAATATCATTTACATTCATCCCTGGCAGCAATTCCAAAGTATCCAATGAGCTGACATGAAAAACCAAACATGTACCTCCGGAAGCGTTTTCAACATCAAATGGGAATTGATTTATAACGTCCAGGATAATACTGTCATTATCGGTGATGATCAACTGGGATACAGGTCCGGCAGCATTAAAAATATTCCCGCCTACCAGGTCAGGAACCCCATCTCCTACACATGCACTATTATTTGATAAAGCCAAAAATCCTGCATCAAGCAAAACCTTAGTTATAGTAATTGCATTCGAGAAAGCATAACATCCTTCAAGGTCATCGATATGATTACCGATGGACAAGCCCGAGATATCAGAATAACTCAATACCCATAGGAAGCACTCCTCTGATGTGGATTCATTAAAATCAATCGGTGTATTTTCAGGCAAATCAATAATTACGCCGTCAGCATTTGTCAATACAAATACAGAAGTATCTCCTGCGGCTCCCGATAGTTCAACATCAAATGCATCCACTATAGCTTTGGAGCAAATCTCAATTTCTGTGGCTCCACCAACGATGCTGAATTCACCTCCTTCTACATTTACTTTTTCGACATCCAGGGCATTGGATATTCCAATACACCCGGAAAGGTTATTAATATTTTCTCCTATGGTTAGAGCTGATACGGCCCCGGAATATGCCAGATGATAGATTTGGTACGAACCCGGAGCATAACTTGAAATGTCAATTGGTTCACTCACATTAAATTCAATTATTTCTCCAGCTATATTTGTGACAATCCAGCTCTCTGATTCTGCTTCGGCATTCACAAGTTCAATATCCAGCAGATCAATCGAATCCTGGTTGCAGATGGTAATACTTTGCTGCTGGTTTACGCTGATCATACCGGGAAATGCGGTACTACGGAATATACCGAACGGAGATGAAAGGGCAAAACAACCTTCCAAATCTGTTATATTATTTCCTGCTTCCGTATTTGAAATCACACCTTCATAGGTCATTGCATAAATTAAGCATTGACCCGCCGGAGAACCTTCAAAATTGAAAGTATCACTGAGCTGTGTCTTCAGGATTACATTCACTGAATCAGTGACAATGTAAAGTA
>JABDPK010000038.1 GCA_013042795.1 Saprospiraceae bacterium
CTGACGGCCAGAATTATTATTCTTCACGCTATGATGGAAGATATAATTCAAGTTTTATGATCGGCAAGGAGTTCGAAATAAATGGCAGGAATATGTTACAGTTCAGTTTTCGCAACCTTGTATATGGGGGTCAGTGGTATGCTTCACCCGATGATGAAATCACCGCACGCACCAGGGAATATTACCCGGACCCATTACAAGCGAATAACAGGCAGGTAGATGCCTATTGGCGATCTGACATTCGTATCTCGTACAGGAAGAACAATCCCGGCAATGCATGGATGATTGCACTGGATGTTCAAAACATGTTCAATATTGAAAACCCCAGGTTCGAAATATGGAATATCCAGGCAAACGCATATGACTGGCGCAACCAGGCCGGCATCATCCCTGTGATAAGCTACCAGGTGGATTTCTGATTATTTGATATCCATGACCAGGAGTCCGGTCCAGTCTTCTTCAACACCATTGCTGATACAATCGGCAGCCTTCCTCAGGAAGTGACGTGATACCTCGTCTTCCGGGTTATGCTGAATGATCTCCTGGAAGACAACCGTCGCTTTTGCAAAGCGCTTTGAAAAATAATAGTCGATCCCGGTCTTGAATTGATCAAGTGTCGCTTTCTTCATCTCATAGACAGGATCCTCATCCCCATTGATACACTCATACAGTCCCAACTGTTTTGATTTGCCTTTCAGTTGCACCTGTCCCAGGTACCTCATTTCAAATTCGTCACGATCAGAAATACTTTCCAGGCTGGCTTCGCTCAACATGATTTTTGTGCCGAAATATTTTGTCAGGCTCTCAATCCTTGATGCAATATTAACAGTATCTGCAATGGTCACAGGCTTGCTGTGAAATTTATCTCCTATGATTCCCATCATTAGATCGCCGGTATGGAAACCAATACCAATTTCCAGTTTTGGATCCAATTCATTCAGCCTTGTATTACTAATGTTGATCTGTTGTTGCATTTCTACAGCAGCTCTTAAAGCATCTACAGGGCTTTGACCGAATATGGCCATGATACTATCCCCAAGATACTGGTTGACAAAACCATTGTTGGAAACGATAATCGGCCCCATCGCTGACACATGATCCAGAACAAAATTGAAATTCTCCGTAAGACTCATGTTTTCTGCAATAGAGGTATATCCCCTGATATCCGAAAAAAGTACAGATACGGTTTGTTCTGTATGGTCTCCGAGCCTGACCTCTGTGATCGTTTCCCTGCCAAGGGATTTTATAAAATCATTGGGTACAAACCTGTTTGTCGCTTTACTGATATGAGTCAGGTTCAATTGGGTTTTTACCCGTGCCAGGAATTCAAGCCTGGTGAATGGTTTGGTCAGGTAATCATTGGCTCCCAGTTTGAAACCCTGGATCAAATCACGCATCTGGTTTTTGGCTGTCACCATGATGATCGGCAATTCAGAAGGCAGGTATATGTCCCTGATCTTGCTGCATACTTCATATCCCGACATGCCGGGCATCATAAGATCCAGCAATACCAGGTCAATGTTCTTATCTGAATGAATAAGCTCAATCGCTTCGTTGCCATTCATGACAGACCTGACACTGTAAAGAGGATCATCCAGGTAACCTGTCAGGACGTGTTGGTTTATGGGTTCATCATCCACGATCAGAATATTGAATGTGCCAGGAGTATCGCTGCCATCATACACAGGAATTGGTGTCGGAGCGATATCATTGTCTTTGTCGACATCAAAAACCAGGGCCTTGATGTCTTCGATAATTCCGGTGTGATGTTCTAAAGCAGGACTCATTTCAGCATCAGGGTTCTCGAGTGGAAGTGTGAAAGTAAAAGTAGATCCCTGGCCTGGTGTTGAATCAAGTAATATTGTACCACCCTGCTTTTCAATCAATTGCTTGCTGATACTCAATCCAAGGCCCGTTCCTGAAAACTCGCGTGATATGGAAGCATCCGCTTGCTGGAATTCTTCAAAAATAATTTGCTGTTTTTCAGGAGCAATGCCTATGCCCGTATCAGAAACCGATACATGCAACATCCCCTCATCAATAACTGCACTTAATTTGATATGTCCTTGCCGTGTAAACTTAATAGCATTATTTACCAGGTTATACAGCACCTGTTGCAATCGGTTTTCATCGGCCATAACCCTGGGTATATTACCATTAATATTATTGATCAGTTCAAGACTTTTGTTCTTGAGAAGGGGTTGAACCATCCTCAAAACAATTTCCACCAATATTGAAATATCTATCGGTTTGATATTGAGGTTAAGATCATTATTCTTAAGTTTTGAGAAATCAAGGATATCATTTACAAGGCTGTTTAACCTGGTGCCTGAATTGATGATAAGTGATAAGTCTTCTGATTTCTTAGAATCTTTTTCTTTTTCCAGGAGGTTTTCTGACAAACCGATGATGCCTTGAAGGGGTGTTTTCAATTCATGTGATGTATTGGCCAGGAATTGATTCTTAAGGGCATCAATTTCTTTCAGGCGCTCTACCGTTTTTCTTTCTTCTTCCAATGCTTCATCCTGAAGTCTCTTCATCCTGTATCCAAGACCCAGTGAGAAGCAAAGTATCTCACCTGTAATTCCAATGAGAGTCGGAAACAGGATCAGGGTATGACCCTGGATTACCCTCACACCATTGGCAAATATCCCAAGGAACAACAATATGGATCCCAGGATAAAAAAGAAAGCCTTTCTGTCCTTGATCCTCAAAAGAGGAATAAAGAATACCGCAACGATTATATATTGGGATATATAGAAGAAGGCAACGATCGTATCTGTCAGTGGTATGTTCCTGTTGATTGCATAATGAATAATCACAAAAGAGAATACAATAATCTTGACATAAATAAGAGACTTGAAAAGCTTGTCCCATTTGGGCAGCACCTGGTCAAGATGAAGGAAGTATCTTATGAACTGGTAGTATGCAATGTCAGCAATAGCCAGGCCAATATAATCTATGATTTGTTTAAGGATCGGATTATCTCTCACAATTAATAGGTCATGCGTGATGGCAAAATATTCCAGGTTGAACACAATCACACCAAGTATGAAAAACCCGTGATAAAGGAAAGCCTTGTCCGTGGTTCCGGTAAAAAACAGGAAATTGAATACCATCATTGTAATGAAGAAACCAAGCAATAACCACTCCATCCTGATCCTCTTGATATAATTCCATGACTGGTAAAAATCCAATTTGCTTAGTACAAGTTCCACCTCCAGCTTGGATTTATTGACCTTCTTGAGTTTGAGATAAATATCCAGCGGGTATTTATCCGGCAGATTAATATCAACCCTGTTATACTTGTTTCCGAATTTCAGTGCTTTTATCGTTGACGCATACATGGAACCACCAACCTGGCGATCCAGGATTTCCCGTTCAGGACTAACCACATACAATTCAATCTGGTCGGCATTGCCAACAAAAAGTTTCCAGTTGGAAAACACACGCTGGGTCTGCAAATTGTTGTCTACTTTGACCTTAAGCCAATGTATACCGTCAAAAGGAAGACTGTTACCGACATCATGGATTTCAAAACTTGAAGCATATTGATCCGACAAAATATCTTCGATATCAATATTATCATTTTCAACAGCAAGAACGCTCAAATGATCATTGAGAACATAACTGTCCTGAAGCTTGGTGATCGTGAAAGTTTGTTGCTGCGCGGCTAACTTGGTTCCAAATCCTGCACCAATCAAACAAATGAAAATCACGAAACAATGCCAGCACAAGGAAAGATATGTGGGGTGGTTTCTCATGGCGGGATAAAGAGGGTTTTACTAAAGTTAATATTCTTTGTGTGACTATCAATATGTAGAACACTTAATTATGTGCTTCACACAATAATTTAAGCCCTTCTTCCATGTTCTATATCCAATAAATAAATCAAAGGTTCGTTAGCACTCACCTAATTAATTTGTCTCTAATTTTTTAACAGTTTGGCCCATATCAGTCGAACTGGCGATAGGAGAATTGATCTTGGTAAGGGCTTTGGTAAGTGGAGAATTTATTCGTTCAAAAACCTTGTTTTCAAGTCCATTCGTTCATGAAGTATTCTTTCTACTTCGATTTCATCCTTAGTAATTTGCATATAAAAGATGATATGCTTGTTCACTTTTAATCCTCTTAATCCACTCAAAAGGTTTTCATATTGTTTTCCTTCC
>JABDPK010000039.1 GCA_013042795.1 Saprospiraceae bacterium
ACCCTGGTATCTTTCCACCGTATCGATCGTTATCTCTTCACTGTTAGTCAATAAAGATCTGATCATCGCAATCTGAGCCCTGAATGGCGTAATGACTCCAATAGACGATTCAGTAATATTTTGTTCATTCTCTTTATATATACCTTTCCACTCATTCACCATCCTGGCAACAATTGAAGCTTCCAGTTTATTCGTTTTACTTGTGAGACTGTTATCCACCGGGACATTGACAAATATCATTCTTTCTTTTATAAGCATCCTCCTGATCTTATCCCTGGATTTAAACACAGAGACGGCACTGAGCCTTTCTAATATGGTGAGGGGTTTCAGTAATCCATCGTAAAAAACGGGACTTACGAAATTCTGAATATCTATATGCATCCTGCCCTGGTAACTCAGCGCTCCGTAGGCATTCTCCCATTCCTTGCTGATACAGTTTTTATACATCCTTTCAAATAAGGAGATTCTACAATCAGTCAATCCAATTTTAGTTTGTAATTGCTCTGATTCTACTTTACTCCTGGATTCTTTCTGAGTGACCACTGCTGGTAATTGTTTATGATCTCCGATCATGATAAACTTGCTGAACCTTCCAAGTAATCCAATCAACATTGGTTCCAGGAGTTGAGAAGCTTCATCTATAATCGTCAGATCAAATCTTTTCAGTTTGAATAGTTCTCTTTTCCCCTGGATAGAAGAGATTGTGGACACAAAAATCCTGGTATTCTTTATCAAATGAAGAAGGTCCTTCCTGTTTTGAATTTCCTCTGTTCGAACCCTCAGTAAGCTATTTACATATTTCTCACCAGTTGAATATCTTGAGCCGATTCTTATGAATTTATCACCAACAACTTTTGAAATCGTTTCACAAATTTCATCTACAGCACGATTGGTATAAGCCAGCAAAAGAATATTATCTTTTGTATTCCTGTAATAATGATCTACATAGCTCCTGATCATCACACTGGTCTTTCCTGTTCCCGGTGGTCCCCATAGCAAAAAGTAATCCTTGGCCTCAATGCCTTTTTTTAATAATAATTTTTGCTCAGAACTTAAAGATGCTGTTTCTGGCTTAATGCTCATTTCACCAGATTGAGGCGCTTTCAAGCCAAATACCAATTTGCGGTATTCCGGTCTGGCAATCATGAAATCATATAACGCATAATAAAGTTGATTGAAACTGCTATCCAGGAAATCACTTTCGAGATTCCAGTATTGATTACTTTTAAATACATCATGATTTTTTTGCCTGGCTCTCAATCGAACTTCTATCCCGGTGTCATCAATATTTAAAATCGTACACTTGAAAATCTGGTGCTTCAAAACATCAGAGCTTCTGCCTTTTCCAGGATAAAGAACACAGATATCTCCTTTCCTGAATTTTGAAAGCAAGGCTGAATGTTCAGAGTAGGATAAGCTCAGACAAGGAATATCTTCTGCTGATTCATTCCGGTTAATCTCAAGGCCATTTAAAATTGAGAATTTCTCTATTTTCTCTTCGATAGGATCAAGCCATAGTGAAGCCATCCCATTTAATTTATGTACTCCGTGTTCTCCTGTTTTCGAAAGGATATATTCCCTGGATATGAATGCAAGGAAAGTCCTGATATATATTTTTTCAAGTGCATCAAGTCCCTGGAATGCATTAAAGTATTGCCGGCTGTCTCTTTTAACAAAAGTAAATTCAGAAGGAATATCCTCCGGGTTCATTTTGTCCAGGAGAAATGCATATTTATCATTATCAAGCTTGGCAAGCAGATGTTCCAGTATGACGATATCATTCCGGAGAATAGAAGCAGTGTATTGTTTGGATCTGACCTTAGGGGCATATTTCAGACGCTGTGAATCGAGGTAAGAATATAAAATATAATTATTTGATTTGACCTTCCCTTTATACACAGACTCAATTATAAGATCATAAAGCAGGGTTTGTATATAATGGTTTTCATTCAGTCCGTAACTGTTTGATCTGAACAGTTTACCACTTTTCAATTCAACGATATCTGACTGTCGGTCTGATTCATTGTAATGATAGAGATCCAGTCGCCCGTAAAGACCATATTCATTGGAATAAAAACTGGGTTCGAGATAGGCCTTTTCTTTTGTGATACCTGTTTCGGTTAGTTCATTCTTAACTACATTCCTAAGGTTATTGAAATGGGTTCTTATTTTAGAAATGCACTCCGTCAATTGTTTATCATCCATACAACTGAACTGTTCTGGTGCCAGTCGGAAAGTATCCTTTATCACTTCACTGAAATCTAAATCAGGCTGATGGATTAATTCATCAAAAAAATAGTTGACTATGTTTCCAATCAGTATTGGGGTACTTGCTTCAGTAGGCACCAGTTTCCTCGAGAGGTAGGCACCTGCATATTAGCCACCAGATTGAAAACACTCCGAAACGGAGGTGACACCTACCAGGAAATCGGGCAAAATAACGATCACTGATGGCACAAAAACATCTGACTCATCTACCCTGACATCAATGAAATTAACAGGGATAGGTAATCCAATATGTCTGATTGCTGCATTTAATTGTTGATTTTGGTCAGGGTTTTTAATGATAGCTGTTTTCTTCAAATGGGCTGAGGCCTCTTCCAGGAATGCGATTTTACCATCTGCTCCGGCATTTTCAATAATGATTGCCCGAA
>JABDPK010000043.1 GCA_013042795.1 Saprospiraceae bacterium
GACTTGGTAAGAATCTCTCCTGCTGAATCATATGTTACTTCATTGCTGGCCATGGACATGAAGAAGAATCCCCATCCCATAATAATCACTCCAATTGCCATTTTAAACAATGATGAGGACTCTTTGCCCCTGTTCTTCCACCATACCCATATACTTCCTACAATTGTTGCAAAAATCAATATGAAAATAGCATTCACGCTCTGAAACCAGCTGGCTGGAACCATCAGACCGCCTATCGACAAATCAGTTTTCTGTTTGGCATAAACATTCAAGAGTCCCCCGGCTTGTTCAAATGCACCCCAGAATACAATGATGATAAGAAACGAAAGATACGTTACAAGTATCCTGTCCTTTTCAACCTTATTACCATCATTATAAACAACGATACCAATACCTACAGCAAATGCAAGACCCATAATGAGGAGTCCATAATCCCAGTATCCCATATAAAACCATACGAAGGCACCAAACAACATCATTATCGAAAATCCGATAATTGAATTAGTATGATGGAATATCTGAGTAAGTAGATTTCCGCCCTCTTTCTCCATTTCTCCGTGTTCTTGAGTCACCAGGTTTCCTACATGGGACAGATATTTTTGTCCATACCAATACGTCAACTGACCTATTGCCATTCCTATTCCGGCAAGTCCAAATCCATAGTGCCATCCAATGTTCTCCCCTACATATCCAACGATCAAAGCAGCCGCTGCAGCACCAAGGTTAATCCCCATGTAAAAAATATAGAAACCCATATCTCTGCGGTTCTGCTCATTCTTTGGATATAGCCCACCTACCATGGTAGATATATTAGGTTTGAGACAACCCACACCAAGGACAATCAATATGAGACCTGTATAAAATGCCCACATTGCTTCAATCGCAAGTGTTCCGTGACCCAAGCAAAGCAGTAACCCACCGAGCATGACTGATTTTCTCTGACCGATCAATTTATCAGCAAGTATACCTCCGGGAATAGAGGCGACATAAACGAACATTGTATACCAGCCATATAATGCAATTGCAGAATCATTATCCCATCCCAATCCAGGATTCGCTTCATCTGTCCTTGCTACAAGGTAAAGTACCAATATGGCACGCATCCCGTAGTAAGAAAACCGCTCCCACATCTCGGTCAGGAAAAGTATAAACAGCCCAACAGGGTGACCGAACATTTGCGGCTGATTCTTAAGAGTAACGTTCATTCTTTTATTTTTTTTAGGGTATCTAAAATAGATTATTTAACGGAGAATAAGGTCTTACACAAGATATTATTCTATAAGCTTAAAGTGTCCTAAGGAAATACTAAAAATGTGTGAAATAGATGTGGTAAAAAAAGAATGCATAGTCACTGTCTGAAGTTAAAGTTGGTTTAATACATTCGAAAATCCTAGCCTTAGATAATACTTATCTTTCACCTCAAACACCTCGCGTGACTATGCTATTCTGGCTTTATGAGACTTAATCTAAGTGCAAAATAGAAATTATCATCTAATTGAACGTGGGTAAAATTCGCATTAGAATAATTCATAATTTAAAGAATAATATTTTGTTGGTTGATTAGGGGCTATCAACCTTGCAAGAAGGATGACTTGTCTTTAACAATCAGTGTCCAGCCAGCACTGTTGAAAATGGTTTCCAACAATTCCATGAGGATTTCTTTTTGATCTTCAGCTTCATCATACAAAGCTGAACCTTCAAGTACATCCAATATATATTCTTTTGCTTTTCGATTAATCCCTGTCAGTTCTTCCTCATCAAAGTGATTAAATAACCCTGAATTGATATTATAATAATCAAGGTCATGATCAATTGATAATACTTCCGGATCCGGGAAGTCACGAATGGTTATGGTGCGTTCATCTTCATTAACAATGAATTCAACATTTTCAAAATCATATCCTATCGAAACCTTGGCCTTTACGCGCACTAAAGCCTGCTTACGAAGAAATGGAACATCCCAATACCGATACTGATCGTAGGAATAGATTTCAGATACCTGTCCTTCAACTGCCACCAGTTTGAAAACACGAGCGACTTCCTCTAGCATTACATCTGAAGAAATTCGTTCTTCAGTTCGAAAAAAATCAACTTTATTAAAGAGAAGCACCCCTAAGATTCCTATAATCAATAATAATATGACGATTACGAAATATGACTTTCTCATTCTATTCAAGTTTTAATTGACTGGGATAGCTTAATCCCTTTGCCGATATCAGAACAGCTTTTACAGACCCGAAACTGATTGGGGATTCTATTAATAATGGTAATTTATTTTCATCCCTTGAAATCCAGATGTTCATGATGTCTCCTTCTTTAAAAACATATCCGTCAATCAGATCCAATCTGGCCTTCCATGTATTTAGTTTACCAAGACCCCTGATCTTCTTTGTTTCACCACCTTCAAATTCAAGATTTAATTCAAACAACTCCTTATCAAAAAAAATACGAAAAGGAATTTCATCCCCTGCCTCATATTCTGCTAAAGGTAAACAACGCAAGGAATATATCGCTGATACCATATCAAAAACTGGTTTGGAAATTTCAAATTCAAATAATTTGGCAGTTTGCTTTGTCTTTCCAAAGTATTCTTGAATAAGACCTTCTTGTTCAAAGGAAAGGCTATCGTATACAAAATATCGTCCTTCTTCAATATGTCTTCGAAAATTGATTGGTAACAATGATTCCTTTTCAGCACGACTTACATAATCATCCCTGACTTTAAAAAAAGAATCATATGATGGATAGGATCGTCCTTCAACTACAAATTCAAAATAAATATCTTTTTCATTCACATTGAACCGGACTTCACCGGCTGGTATCCAAAAGAACCTCCAGTTATAATAGACCCTGTATACTATTTCCTCCTGGTCACCAAATACTCTTAATGACAAATCACTATCCCCTCCTTGTCCATATGAGAATAAAGAACAAAGAAGCATAACACAGGTAGTAATATTCTGGAGAAATTTTCGATTCACTTCATTAATATCTGATCCGGAAATCCTAAAACGATACAAAAGAATCAATTATTTTTTATTTCAGCCAGATCATGCCTTGAAAGGGCATCATATTATTATTATTCATAATTTGTGAAAACATTACCAAATTCAATGTCTGCAAGATCCAAAATCATAGGTATTGACCCAGGTACAAATATACTGGGATATGCTATCATCAGTCTTTCGGACAAAAAGCCGAAGGTCGAAGATATTGGGGTTTTAAAACTTCAGAAGTTTTCTGATCACCAGACAAAACTCAAGGAAATATTCCTACAGCTTCAGGAAATCATTGAGACATACTTACCTGATCATATGGCTATAGAAGCTCCTTTCTATGGTAAAAACGTCCAATCCATGCTTAAACTAGGCAGAGCCCAGGGCGTTGCCATGGCGGCTGCAATGACGATGGGACTTGATATCATTGAATATTCTCCTAAAAAGATCAAACAATCCATTACAGGTAATGGTAATGCTTCCAAGGAACAGGTGGCAGCCATGCTTAATAAAATGCTAAGTTTCAAGATAAATGAATTCTATCTTGATGCCACAGATGCGCTTGCTGTAGCAATGTGTCACCACCACCAGGTTTCAAATGGTGGTATAAATATTAAAAAGACTTCCAGTTGGAAAAAATTTCTGAAGGAAAATCCAGGTAGGATCAGATAGCTTCTCGTATTTCACTGGCTATCCTTTCAAACTCTTCAGATGTAAAATTTAATTTGGGATTTGCAAAATTCATATCACCAATGCCGTTAATCGGAATTAAATGGATATGAGCATGTGGAACCTCCAGTCCGATTACTGTCATACCTATACGTTCACAAGGGACAACTTTTTCAATGCCTTTAGCGATCTTCTTACTGAACAAATGCATTTCGGCTAACAATTCATCATTAATATCAAAAATATAATCAACTTCTGTTTTAGGAACGACCAATGTATGCCCTTTTGCTAATGGATTAATATCCAGAAACGCAA
>JABDPK010000112.1 GCA_013042795.1 Saprospiraceae bacterium
TATCGTTATCTGTTGAAGCTGGATTATCGAAATAAGCAGCAATTCCTGCAGGGCTGATATCAGCACCACATGTTAGTTCAACAAGACTTGGAGGCAATATTAATGAGTCTTCGATAATCTCGAATGCTCCACTTGCAGGATCAATTCTTGCTGGAGTCAAAGTCTCTAAACCAACAGGCTTGAAGAAATATTCTCTTGTACAGCTCACAGTTCCTGAACTACCAGCATCTGTATATGTAACTGTCCAGGTTCTTCTCAATAATGTACCAATACATGGTCCAAGATCTACATATACATCATAATAGCTGATATCATCTTCAGTCACTGCATCACAATTATCTGACACATGATCATCAAGAAAATCATCTACCATTTCAGGTACAAGGTTGTCTCTCAACCTATCCCAGTATTTTTCTTTTAAAAGTGGGAGTTCCCAGCATGTTAATGTACATTCTTCAGCATAATCACCAACACCTGTTTCTCCGCCTACAGGACAATCACATGTAACAGTAGGTGGCGTTTTGTCTTCGAAAGTGATGTTACCCCAACATGTATTATCAGAACAAAGATCATGAACAGTAAAAACAAGATCTCTGTCAATCCAAGCTGATAAATCAGAAAGATCTACAGGTGTTCCAACATTGTCAGCCACACTAAAGTCATAGTATAAAGGATCAAAATCACCTTCGAGTAGCATATCTGTAGTAATATCAGATGCACATGATCCATTTACAGTAACAGTTATACTATTATTACAGCTTAACTGAGGAGCAGTTCCTCCTTCTTCTTTGAGTTGAAGAAAAGCTTCGTCATAATAAATAGCACCTCCCGCAAATGGCGCGACAGGAAACTGAAAAAAGAATGTAGCCAATCTTACCTGGGCAGTTCCTTCAGGAGCCACAGCAACTGTCTGAAACTTAAAGTACCCACTTACAGCATTTGCAACTGTAAAATCAGGTGAAGATGTGTATCCTACGATATTACCGACAGCATCTAGGAACTCCACATGGACTTGCCCCCTATTATCAAACTGCAAATTGTCAACAGGACATTCAGCAAATGAGGGAGAAAGCATATGAATTCCTCCAACGAAAGTTTCTCCAGGAGATGCAGGAATCGGATTCGTAAATGCTCCGGAAGCATTGAAGCCTCCATTAAACTGACCAAATATTTTTAACATTTTTGTGCCCAGTTTTGCAGGAGGCTGCTGATCTCCACATGGAGAGAAAGGATTAAAGGGTTCTTCTATATAGACATTTCCCCATCCGGCTCCGAAAAAATTCCATCCTGCGGCAGATTGAAATCCACCAGCATTGGCGACTCCAGCCGTGTTTGATTCAAATCCTGGATTATTTAATAAATTTTCTCCTAATGCTCCGGAAGCATTACAGTCATCGGGCATTAAAATCTGACCATAAGTCAGACCAGTTGTTAAGCATAGCAACAAGCAAATGGCAAATAGTTTTTGTGCCAATTTCATGAGATTGAGTTTTGAGTTAAATATTTTTGATTTATGATTTCGTCTGACTGCCTAGACAATCAACTGCTAAATTACATATTTTAATTTTTAAATATGTTATAAGTAAAGAAGAAAAATTTAATTTTCTTTAGGCTATGATTCAAAGACTAACACTACTGATACTATTTATTATAGCATATAATGTCAATATTTCATCTCAATATTCCATCGATTTGGGCTGTAAAGATGAATCTGAAGCATTTATCGGTCTGGACCGAAAGGCTTGGACTACCGATATTAATGATGTAAGTGAAAGTTATCAAATCAACTTTGATATTCCTGAAAGTCAGAATTTTTCCTGTTCTATTCTTGAAAGAATTGAAGTTTCGATAAATGGTTATACGGACAATAATAATATCCCATCTAATTGCTTTCTATGGTTGTATACACATGCTCTGAATTGTGGAGATAATACACCAATCAGTTGCCCGGATATATTATTTGAACAACAGGGACTTGCGACACAATTTGAAATTGATGGAGAAGATGTTACTGAGGGTACCACAATCGGTATTGACATAGTCGTTGTAATTGTGGTTGAAGATCTATCATGTGAACAGGAAGCTATTAGTATGGGTCTTTATGATGCAAGCTTCGAAATATGTCTGGAAGCTTTCTATATACCTGATGAAGTTGAGGAACCCCTGGATCTTGGTGATGACATAACTATTTGTGAAGGAGAAACTATAGACCTTGAAGGTCCTGATGATTTTGAGATATATGAATGGGAAGGCCCTATTGACTCAGATGATCAATTGCTGGAAAATGCAATTCCCGGTCTCTATTTTCTTGAAGTAACTGATAGTAATGGATGCAGAAGCAGCGATGATATCGTGGTCAATATTATAGAAATGGAGGAAATTCTGTTTGATCAGCCTCTGGATTTAATCTTCTGCAAGAATAATCCTGTTTCAGTTAATATATTAAACTACCAGGGAAGTCAATTCGATATAGAATGGAGTAATCAGTTCGGGCAATCTGGTGATGATTCAGAAATAGCTCCGTATACTTCGGGGATTTATAATGTTATTATTACTGATACCGATAATGATTGTACTATAACTGCTGAATTAAATGTGAATATTATTGAAACAAGTAATGCACAGATAGCAGGCGATAGTATTATATGCGAAGGAGGAACCACTTTATTATTGGCAGATATTCCGGAGAATGACAGTATTCCGTATTTAATCGAATGGTATGTTGGACAGGATACAATCTCAACTGACACACTTGTGGTCTCACAGGCGGATACCATAGTACTCAGTTTAACAGACTCTTTGTTATGCGGAACCAGCCTTGACACTATGGTTGTCATGAACTCACCTGAAGAAACAGCTGGATTAGATAATGCAAGTACGATTTGTATCAACGATTCGATAGACCTTTTACAATTGCTAAATCAGGCAAGTTCTGAAAATGGGTATTGGGTAGAATTATCTTCGGGGAATGAATTAATGTCTCCCCAACTTGTGGTTTCTGATATCCCTGGGTCCTATGACTACTATTATATCATTGAAAACCCAATACCATGTTCAAATGATACAGCAATGTTTACCATCACTGTTTCAGACATCGATGTAGATGCAGGGCAGGATATGTCATCCTCTTATTGCCAGGAAGACATGATTATACTTGAAAATCTGATATCAGGAGATCCTGGCGGTTTCTTCACCGATGATTCCGGACTCCAGATAATGAACACAGCATTTGTAGCTTCCGAACTTAATGCCGGAAACAATATTTTCAATTATATAATTGATACGGGAAACTGCGGGAGTGATACAGCAGAATTGCTTTTAAATGTTTATGAAGAAATCCCGGAAACTGTTGTTGACAATATTCTTTGCCAAGATGAAACCATTTTAGTGAATAACACAACTTATGATATAAATAATGCCAGTGGATCTGAAATTCTGTTTTCTGTGGACGGATGTGACAGTTTGGTTGTGATAGACCTTGAATTTCATATTGATGCCCAATCGAACATCACAGATTTACTCTGTACAGGTGACTCAATTGTTGTGGAAGGAGAAGTGTATAATGAATCCAACAGTACGGGTACCGTAATTATTCCTGGTGGATCTGAATTTGGATGTGACAGTACGGTAATAATAGATTTAAGTTTTGCAGATTTCATCGATACATTAATCAGCTATCAACTTTGCGAGGACCAGACAGTCACTATAGAAAATGTATTATTTGATATAAACAATCCTTCAAATACAATAACACTTGAAAATGGAGCTTCAAATGGTTGTGACAGTATTATAAATGTTGACCTCACATTCGTATCCGCTTTCAATGAAGAAATTCAGTCTGAACTTTGTCCGGGTGAAGAGATAAGTGTCAACGGATCTATTTATGATATTAATAACCCAGTAGGTTCTGAAATACTTACTGCAAGTAATGGATGTGACAGTATTGTTGATATCATGCTAAGTTTTTATATGCAAGGTGAAATGAATTTAACTGTTGACTTATGTGACGACGAGACCATTATGGTTGGCAATGATGTTTATGGCGCCCTTAATCTTGATGGTGTTTCTATTATTGAAAATGGAGATATAAATGGTTGCGATAGTATTATCAATGTTTTCATTAATTATAGTCAAAGTA
>JABDPK010000052.1 GCA_013042795.1 Saprospiraceae bacterium
CCATTCAATGAAGGCGCGCAATGTATTTCAGAAGATGGCTCCATCCTGATATTTACCTCCTGTAACAGAAGAGATGGTTACGGCAGTTGTGATCTCTACATTTCATTTAAGAAAACAAAGGGATGGACGAAGCCTGTAAATATGGGGCCGGAAATTAATACAGCAGCATGGGAGTCACAACCGACCATTTGTAATAACAACAAAACAATTTATTTTTCCAGTACACGTCCGGGTGGCTATGGTGGTTCAGATATATGGCGTATCGACCTGAATGAAAACAATCAATGGGATAAAGCCGTGAATTTGGGACAGGTCATCAATACCATGAAAGATGAAACCGGACCATTCATGCACCCCGACAAACAGACGCTATATTTCAGGTCTAATGGACATGTTGGCCTTGGGGCATTTGATATTTTTTGCACACGCATGAAAGGAAATAACGAATGGGACGACGTTATAAACCTCGGTTACCCTATTAACTCTAAAGAAAATGAAAGTGCATTATTTGTGGATCTGAAAGGAGATTATGCATATTTCTCAAGCAATAAAGACTCTGACAACCAGGATATCTACCGTTTCAAACTACCTGATCAATTCAAACCGGATATTGTAACATATGTGAAATTTCTTGTAAAGGATGCACTGACAAAAATGCCTCTGTCTTCATCTGTTCAATTCACAAATCTTGAAAACGGTTCGAAAGAGTTGAGAACTACAGGTCCTGGAGGAAAGCTTCTGCACACTCTGAAAAAAGGAAACTACCAGTTAACAGTATCCCACCCTGATTATGTATTTCACTCAGAAAACATACTTTTCGGAAATGAAGGATACAAGTGGAAACCGATTATTTACGAGATTGAATTGCAAAAATTGCCGGGGGTAACAGAAACAGAATCAGCGCATAAAGCAATCGTCCTAAATAATATCTTTTTTGATTCAGGGTCTTTTGAATTGCTGCCTGAATCAGACCAGGAAATCCAAACACTCTATGAATTCCTGAAGAAGAACATGGACATTTCTATCAGGATACTGGGCCATACAGATAATATTGGAACAGCAGGAGATAATCTTCAATTGTCACAGGAAAGGGCCCGATCAGTATATACTGCTCTAGTCGACAAGGGTATTTCTCCTGCAAGATTGTCGTATCTTGGCCACGGTGAAAAAATCCCTTTAGCATCTAATGAAACAGAAGAAGGCAGACAAACGAACAGAAGAACAGAATTCATTATTATCGATTAACTGATTATGGCCAGAAAGAAGAAGATTAAACAGGATGTTAAAATCCATGGCATCGCGGATAAAGGTATGGGTGTAGGTCGTGATGAAGACGGGGTTGTTTATTTTGTTCAGGGACCTGTGCCGGGTGATGTAGTGGATGTGATTGTAACAAGGAAAAAGTCTTCATACCGGAAAGGGATAGTCAAGGAATATAAGTCATACTCTTCTGAAAGGACAGAACCTTTCTGTGATCATTTCGACCTGTGTGGCGGATGCAAGTGGCAGCATTTGGAGTATCTATCACAGTTAAAATATAAACACACTACTGTCCAGGATGCATTTAAAAGAATTGCTGGTATAGAAACTGCTGATATCAGGCAGATAAGGGGCTGCACCAATTTAACAGAATACAGAAATAAACTTGAATACAGCTTCTCCTCAAGACGCTGGGTTCCACAAGAAGAAATAGACACCGGAGAAAAAATTGAATTCGGGCCGGCTGCCGGTTTTCACCGGGCAGGTGCTTTTGACAAAATTGTTCAAATCAGAAAATGTCATTTGCAGGATGACTTATCCAACCGTATCCGTAATCGGATTGACGAATTGGGCCGCACACATAACTGGAGTTATTATAATGCGCGTGAACACCATGGATTTTTGAGAAATGTTGTTCTTAGAAATACAGAACTTGGTGAATGGATGATCATTGTGCTTGTTGGAGAAAATGACAGTGAAAAGATTCAGTTCCTACTTGATACATTGAAGTCCGAGTTTCAGGAATTAAGTTCCATTTACTATTCTATAAACACCAAATTCAATGATTCCATGTATGATCTCAAGATGGAGTTATATCACGGTTCAGATTTCATTACAGAGCAGCTTGGACACATTAAATATAAAATCGGACCTAAATCTTTTTTCCAGACGAATACAAAACAGGCGAATGTGCTTTATGACTATGTTGTAGAGCTGGCAGAATTAAAAGGCCATGAGCTGGTATATGACCTGTATACCGGCCTGGGAAGTATTGCTTTATATATTGCTTCGAAATGCAAACAAGTTGTTGGCATAGAAGAAATTCCTGAAGCCATTGAAGATGCCAGGGCAAATGCCGAATTCAATAATATTGACAATACCGTGTTTTTAACCGGAGATGTAAAAGACTTATTTACAGGATCCTTTATCGAGAAATATGGAAAGGCTGACCTGGTAATCGTTGATCCACCAAGAGCTGGTCTTCATAAAGATGTCTGCGAAATGTTGAATTCTGCAGATGTAGATCGGATTATCTATGTCAGTTGCAACCCATCAACCCAGGCGAGGGATATAGCCATATTAAACGAAAATTATGAACTGATTTCTTTGCAGCCTGTTGATATGTTTCCACATACACACCATATCGAAAACATTGCTTTACTTAAAAGAAGAGAACAATGAAAGAAGCAGAAAAATTAATGGTTATCGAAAATGAAATGAAGAAATTCAGGACCATTCTGAGCAAAGCTTCCGATACTATTCTTGAAAAGGACGTGAGCAACTATCCCATATTCGTCATACATAAACAGGAGATAGCATTGGGCATACCCATCATTGAAAGAACAGTATCAAATACAAATTGGTCGATTAATGCTTCCAGCCTTGAAGAGTTTGTAACCAAGCAATTAATTTTTGAAAAGAAGATGGATGAATTCAAGAAAAGCTATAAAAATCCTGAAACCCATTTATGCCTGTTTGTATTAAGTGACCTTGGTGCTCAGTTTATTTATCTTCCTAGGCAGGGCTAAGCTCGTGCGCTTTAAAGATCATTTCCTCGTATGGAATAATTGTCTGGAATCCTTTAGATGAAAAATAGGCGTTTACACTTTCCTTACCAAGGTCCGAAGCGGCCATTATAAAATCACCTCCCCATGCTCCGAGAGATTTCATTGAACCTTCGAAATCTGAAAAGTGAAGCTCTTTGACTTTAGGGAGAGAAAGATGTTCAGATACAAGATTTTCATGTTCGTCAATAAGATCACAGAACTTGTTAAAACTTTTACATGCCAACACATCCTCGGTGATTTTGCTGAGCTTTTTGACAAGCGTCTTCCTGTTCTTTGCTTTTTTGAAATAGAATTCTACAGCAGATGATGAAGATTGTTTTTCATTCAGGTGGACAAAGTATAAATGGTCTTTGAATGAAGGATCAAATTCAATTTCTGAATAATTCACTTCCTCATCTCCAAGCTGATAACTGATCGGGAAATCAGCACCTGCGCAAGCAACATCATAACCTGATCCATTGGATATTTCAAAATGGAGTAACAAAGGATTGATGTCAGCCCATTGTGCCACAAGAAAAGTCAGTGAAGAACTTGACCCCAATCCCCAATTCCTGTCAAATTCAAGTTCGGTCTTTACATCGAAGCCATTCCATTTTGATAAAAATTCTGAATTCAGGCGAACAGCTCCTTTTAGGAGTTTTTTCAATTGTAATGCCTTTTCTTCATCACTGGTCTTGACCGCAGAAAAATCATATAAAGAAATCTGTGCCGAAAACCACTCTTCTTTTGCGTGATCATAAGACTTCCAGTAAAGATCGGATTTTCGTGTTTTTTTTATGGACATTTTTTGTCCATACCTGGTTGGAATAGCGAGCGCAAGGGCACCATCCAGTACGGCATATTCAGACGTCAACAATAGCTTACCATGGCCGTAAAACACTATAGGAAACAGATTTAAATGAAATTAAGCTTATCAAGAGTCGAAATTAAGAAAAGAATATATAAATAATACCTTCATATATCCTTTACATCAAAAAAGGTATAAACTTTAACACATCCTACCGTAGTCTCAATGACTTAATCTTATTTTTTCAAGAAATTCCCTGACTGCAGAGAAGGAAACAATCTGGTTAGTGAAGTGATCGATAGCAGCCAATTCTTCTTTTTGGGTTGCTTTCAGCTGGTTCAGAATATTCAGCAAATGCATCTTCATATGACCTTTCTGGATTCCAGTTGTAACCAATGACCTGATGGCAGAAAAATTTTGTGCCAGTCCTGTGGCCGCAATGATGCGCATTAATTCCTCAGCATTCGGATGCTCAAGAAGTTCGAGGGACATTTTTGCAATGGGATGAAGTGAAGTCAATCCCCCGACCGTGCCGACTGCAAGTGGTATTTCGAGCCAAAATTTAAAAATTCCGTTCTTGATAGAACAGTGACTCAGACTCCTGTAAGTTCCATCCTTGCTTGCATAAGTGTGCCCGCATGCTTCAATAGCTCTGAAGTCGTTGCCGGTGGCAACCACAACCGCATCAATGCCATTATAAATACCCTTATTATGTGTCGTTGCTCTAAAAGAATCTATTTCAGCAATCTGAATGGCCAATTCAAAGCGTCGGGCAAATTCTTCAGCCGTCATATTTTTCGGAAACATACCCAAATCCTCTATTGAGCACTCGACTTTTGCCCTGACAAGACATTCAGGCGTATAATTCGAGAGTATGCTCATGATAATTTCTACATTCCTGTCCAGCTTATTGAAATGTCCGGATTCGCGAAAGTACCTTTGCATGGACTCTGCAAACTGTTCCAGGCATGTATTTATGAAGTTCGCTCCCATTGAATCACATGTCTCAAATGAAGCCTTTATTTGATATAACCCGGATGACTTATCAGTTAGATCCACCAGTTTAATTTCTCTGATACCTCCTCCCCTTTCATTCATACTCCTGGTTATCGGTGCACAATCTTCAATCAATTTCAGTCTGAGTTCATCGAAATGATATCTCAATTTATCTGTGTTCCCAAACCACTGAAAATGAACCTGGCCAAGTTTTCTCGTACCCAGTATCTCTGTTTTGAATCCTCCTCTTGACATCCAAAATTTAGCTGCACTGGAAGCAGCAGCGACGACTGAACTTTCTTCG
>JABDPK010000054.1 GCA_013042795.1 Saprospiraceae bacterium
GTCCATGGAACAGGTTTTCAAAAGAGCATAATGAAGAAGAATTCAGGGGGCATCCGGATTTCTATAAGTTAAGCAATGATGATTTTCAAAATATGGATGAGGATCAGTTTAATAAACTGTTTGGAAAATCTGCAGTTAAAAGAACAGGATTTACAAGATTGAAAAATAACATCAAGTTTTTAAATAAGGATTAGTTTGACCACAGAAGATTATAAAAAATTAGCATCGAAAATCCCGAAGGAACCCGGGGTTTACAGATTCATTGATGCCAATGATATTATAATTTATGTAGGTAAGGCAAAAAACCTAAAGAACCGCCTGTCATCTTACTTTGGTGAAAAAAAACACCAGCAATACAAGACTAAAACACTCGTAAAAAATGCTGTTCGATTTGAGTATACTGTTGTGGAAACGGAACAGGATGCGCTTTTACTTGAAAATACACTGATCAAGAAACTGCAACCCAGGTATAATGTCATGCTGAAAGACGGCAAGACTTATGTGTATATCGTCGTAAAGAAAGAACGATTTCCCAGGGTAATATTTACGCGCAAGGTAATCAGGGACGGATCTTATTATTTTGGTCCATATACATCAAAATACCAGGCTAATATCCTGCTAGAGATTATAAAGAAATTATTCCAGTTAAGAACTTGTAATCTGAATCTTTCAGAGGAAAATATTGAAAAAGGCAAATTCAAGGTTTGCCTGGAATATCATATAAAAAATTGTCTTGGTCCATGTGTAGGATTAGAGAGTGCCGAGGAGTATGATCAAAAAATCATACAGGTCAGAAATATTCTCAAAGGGCATATAAAACCTGTGAAGGATTATATCAAATCAAGAATAGAGCATTATGCTTCGAATCTTGAATTTGAAATGGCACATGAATTCAAGGAAAAATTACAGACGCTTGAAAATTACCAGTCTAAGTCCACTGTGGTGAATACAACCATCAAAGATGCTGATGTATTCAATATCAAGTCTGATGAAACAATGTCCTATGTTTCTTATTTGAAAATTGTCAATGGTGCATTAATCAATTCAGATAACCTGGAATTAAAAAAGAACCTGAATGATAATGAGGATGATCTGTTGATTTTTTCAATTGCCTATCTCCGGGAGAAATTTAACAGTATTGCTCCTGAGGTGATCATTCCAAGAAAACTAAGATTGATTGATAATGCTGAGGTGACTGTCCCGCAGCGTGGTGATAAAAAACATCTTCTGGATCTGGCAGAGAAGAACCTGAAGTATTTCATTTTGCAAAAGAAGAAAGAAGAAATCAATAAAACACGCAAACAGACCAGTGCTGAGAGAATACTGAAAACCATGAAGGAGGATCTGCAATTGGATGATCTGCCTTATCATATTGAGTGTTTCGATAATTCCAATCTGCAGGGATCTGATCCTGTGGCCAGTTGTGTTGTTTTCAAAAACGCCAAACCATCAAAGAAGGATTACAGGAAATTCAATATTAAAACCGTCATAGGCCCGGATGATTTTGCATCCATGAAGGAAGTTGTTTCAAGAAGATATAAGCGATTGCTTGAAGAAAAGCAGAACCTTCCCCAGCTTGTCATCATTGATGGAGGCAAGGGCCAGCTTAATGCGGCATACGATATTTTAAAATCCCTGGGACTGGAAGAAAAAATCAAGCTGATAGGCATTGCGAAGCGCCTTGAAGAAATTTTTTTTCCGGATGATCCTATTCCACTTTATATCAATAAGAAATCTGAATCGCTTAAACTAATACAACAGTTACGTAACGAAGCACATCGCTTCGCCATAAATTTTCATCGTGACCAGCGTTCACGTAAAGCACTTGGAACCGAATTGACGGATATTCCTGGGATAGGGGAGAAGACGGCACAACGACTATTGCAAACCTACGGTTCGGTTAAAAAGATTAAGGCAACACCAGTCAAGGATATCGAGCAAACATTCGGAAAATCTATCGCTGATAAACTGGTGTCCTATTTTGGGTGATTTGTTAATGCCTTAATGCCTTAATGCCTCAATGCCTCAATGCCTCAATGCCATAATGTCTTAATGTCTCAAATGCCTTATTGTTTTAATGCTTTAATGTGATTATAAGTCATTAATTATTTTACGACCTTTGGGCAAAATGTTCAATATGAATCAAGATGTCAGAGTAAGATTCGCACCAAGTCCGACTGGACCCCTTCATATCGGAGGTGTTCGAACAGCCTTATACAATTATCTGTATGCGAAGAAAATGGGTGGTGTATTCGTTTTAAGGATTGAAGATACCGATCAGACGAGGTATATCCCCGGTGCTGAGGATTATATCAGGGAATCTTTGGAATGGTTGGGTTTGACTCCCCAGGAAGGTCCCGGATATGGGGGAGAATATGGTCCATACAGGCAGTCTGAAAGAAAAGAATTATATCAGAAATATGCACAACAACTTGTTGATAATGGACATGCATACTATGCTTTTGACACACCTGAGGAATTGGAAGCCATGCGTGAACGCGAAGCTGCGAAAGGTTTTCATTCAGCAAAGTATGATCATCGTGTAAGAATGAACATGAAGAACAGCATGAGCTTGACGACAGAAGAGACCAAAGCTTTTCTTGACAAAGGCGAAAATGTAACGATCAGGTTAAAAGTACCTGAAAATGAAACAGTGACTTTTAATGATATTGTAAGGGAGGAAGTTTCTTTTGAGACCAATGAACTGGATGATAAGGTTATCCTGAAAAAAGATGGTATGCCTACTTACCATCTGGCCAATATTGTCGATGATCACCTTATGAAGATATCTCATGTGATAAGAGGAGAAGAATGGTTGTCAAGTACAGCACATCATGTGCTTTTGTACCGGTTTTTCGATTGGCAGCCCCCGGTATTCACGCATTTACCCCTGATTTTAAAGCCGACAGGTAAAGGGAAGCTTAGTAAAAGAGATGGTGCCAAATTTGGTTTTCCTGTATTTCCAATTCAATGGAATGGTGATGATGAAACATATCATGGATTCAGGGAAGAAGGGTATGATCCTGAAGCATTGTTGAATTTCCTTGTTTTACTTGGATGGAATCCCGGGAATGATGAGGAAATCATGGATAGTGAACGTATGACCGAACTTTTTTCACTTGATAAAATCATTAAGAGCGGGGCCAGGTTCGATGTCGATAAAGCTTTATGGTTTAACCATCAATATATCCTGGTTTCTGAACCAGGTGATTTACTTGACCCTGTTAAAAACCAGATGGTTAAATATCTTGACACCTTGCCTGGTGATGAATACTTATTAAAGGTGATTCAACTTTTGCAATCCAGGGTCCACAGTTATGACGATTTCTTTAAAGAAGGAGAATTTTTTTATAAGGCACCAAAAAGCTACGATGAGAAGCAGGTCCTGAAACGATATCATCCTGAAAGCGATACAAATTTTAATTCTATTCTTGATCTCATAGATAAAAACCAGGATTCATCAGAGCAGATGGCGAATGCAGTCAAACAATTCCTTTCAGATAATGAACTTAAAATGGGCGTTTATCTGCCTTTGTTAAGAATTATGATGTGTGGTAGTCTGAAAGGTCCGGACCTTTTTGAGATCATTCAACTCCTTGGATATGATGAAGTAAAGACAAGGATGGAATCCGCTTTGAAGGTTTTTAAAAGCTATTGATTCTATTTAAGCGTCATCGTAAATTCCATGGCCAGTTCTGTCAGATCTTCCCATAGATTGGATTCGTTATGATCCACAACATACCAGCCTTTTAACGGTGGCTTGGTCTTAAACGGGCTTAATGGTTTAGCATTCATTAAACCAAACGAGCCTGGTTTGAAGTCTGGTCCAAGCCTGAATCCCATGGTTTCTTTATGGTAAAATGCAAAGATCTTATTATTATATTTTAGTCCAGGGGAACTCATCATCTTTCCTTTAACGACTCCATGTCTTTCGAAAGAAAATCTTTCTGCTATTATATTAAATTGATCTAAATAATTATTACTCATATAAAAGCATCGAATGATTAGAAATAAAATTTGAGAATATTCAAATAGTATATTTTTTAATATATATTAGCATCCAGAATCGCTCTTGAGTGATTCAATCCTAAATTAAGATTTAATTACTCAATCTCGAAGGTCGATTTTAACTAATCGACCTTTTTATTTTCAACTACTTTTCGGCCATGGTAATATTCAGCACCTATTTTTTTATGCAGGTATTGAAGATTTTCTTGTGTCACTTTCCCTGCAACTATCAATTGTAATTTATGACCGCAGGCTTTTTTCATTTTAGTCAGCATGTCAATACCTTTGATGGCCTCTGCTTTTTGGCCTGAGCTGAGTATGTATTTGATATTTGGAAAGTTTTTAAGCTTTGTGATTTCTTCCAATGGGTATTCACATAAGTCAATCGCCTTATGTATAGTTACATCCAGGGGTGATGCCCATTTTGCGACTTCTGAAATTAATTCCAGATCCAGTCTTTTGTCCTTCAATGCACCAAATACAATCCCGTTTATATTATGTGTTTTAAATGTATTGATTTGATGTCTAATGAGAATGGAATCGGTTTCTGAATATTCGAATCCGTTATGATGCGGCCTGATCATGACTTTCACAGGTATATCCACATGTTTAAGGATTTGTCTAAGCAGATCTATTGAAGGGGTGAGTCCATCGAGATCCAGTCTGGAGCATAATTCTAGCTGATGGGCACCATTTTGTTGCGAAATGACTGCTTCATCAAGACTTTCAATACAGGATTCCAGGAAATATTCATACATTTTTTCAGGATATTGCAATGTTAAATGATAATAATTATATTTGCGCCTCAATTTTAAAAGAAAAACGTTTATGATCATAGTTAATGTAAAAAGCGAAGAGTCAATTGATAGAGCTCTCAAAAGGTATAAGAGGAAATTTAAATCCACAAAAACCTTGAAAGAAATACGTAGAAGAAAGAATTATACAAAACCTTCTGTTCAGAGAAGGAACGAAGTTCTAAATGCAGAATACAGGGAAAAAATGTTTGGTGACAAATAGATCATAAATGGTTCACCAAACTAAAAGAGACTGTATGATAACATACAGTCTCTTTTTATTTTTCTGAAAATCCAATCATCAGGAACCTCCCATTCCACCGCCGCCTTGCTGGCCTCCCTGGTTACCTCCTCCACCTTCTCCTTGCTTAAGATCTGAATTTCTAATCTTGGATTTTCTTTCTTTAAAGTCTACTTTCCCAAATTTGTATCTGAAGTT
>JABDPK010000070.1 GCA_013042795.1 Saprospiraceae bacterium
TGGAGATTGTATTCCAGGTAATTCATATCCCACCGAAAACATTCCACTTGGAAATGATCCGGGACAATATGACCTGGTAATCAAAATCGGCAGTAATATTGAAAACACAGGCCTCATTGAGCTTTCGACGGAGAAAATGTCTTTAAGTATGAATGAAAGCTCAGGTATAACCCTGGCAGAAAACCAGATTTTTGATGTCCCGGACGGTATCACATGGGGATATCTTGATAATCGTGTGGCCGGTACAACGGATTTGACGTCAGTGGCTGGGATTATCCAACAGGAGATTGAAATGATCAATGGTATGAATGAAGGTAATTACGGATATTTTGTCATTGGCGATTTACATAGTGTCGAAATCAAAGATGCCGGTCCTGCTGTAACGTCCATGCTTTTAGATGTCAGAGATCTTGCCAAATGGCAGAGACTGAAGGAATTGCTTGCTGAATTTGAAGGAAAATTCCCTGATATCCAATATGAATTTACACGCTGGGATGGCCTGCAGGTCTGGAACTGATTACAATTCGAATATAAATCCGCTCTTTTTCGCCAATTCATATTTTTCCGCATCAAATGAATATAACATAGCTGGTCTGTGAGCTACATTCTGTTGTTGTTCTTTTAATGCCTTCAGAATATGCATACTGAGTATCTTCTTTCTGAAATTTCTTTTATCCAGGTCTTTTTCAAGTATAGATTCATAAAGACGCTGCATTTCAGTTAGGGTAAACTTGGTGGGCAACAACTCAAACCCAATAGGCCTTAGTTTAACATTTTGCCGCAATCTCTCAAGGCAAGTTTGCATGATCTCATAATGATCATAAGCCAGGGAAGTAATGGCCCGAATTTCTTTCCATTCCACTTTATCGGCAAATGATGCAGCCCGAATGGATACATTGGTAATATTTACAAGAGAATAATAAGCAATCGTTATTACCCGACCCTTAGGGTGTCGGTTAACTTTTCCAAAAGTATGAACTTGCTCCAGGTATACATCCTTGACTCCTGTCAATTGTTCCAATACCCTTAAAGCAGCATCGTCCAAATCTTCGTCGGGATGTCCCCTATCACCAGGCAATGCCCATTGTCCCCCGTAAGGATCAGATCGTCTTTTAATCAACAGGACTTTCAATACATCATTGTCAAATCCGAAGATGACATTATCAACCGAAAACGCAGACTTGAAAAAATCGTTCTGAAAAGGCATCCAGACTTATTAGTTTTGATGTGAAAATATAAAATAATCTGTAATGAATATTAATCTGATAAGCGATACAGTGACTACACCCTCTGAAGGTATGCGAAAGACCATGGCAGCAGCTGAAGTCGGGGATGATGTTTTTGGTGAAGATCCTACGGTAAACAGGCTGGAAGATATGGCAGCCTGTATGTTTGGAAAAGAAGCTGCTTTGTATTGTCCTTCCGGGACAATGACCAATCAAATAGCCATCAAGACCCACACACAACCCCTTGATGAATTGATATGCGAAATCAATTCTCATGTCTACCAGTACGAAACAGGGGGATATTCATTTAATTCAGGTGTCGCAGTCAACCTGATACAGGGAGAATATGGCAAACTGAATGCTGAACAGATAAAAGATGCCATCAAAGCCACTTATGACTGGCTACCAAACACCAGCCTTGTCGTGATCGAAAACAGTACGAATAAAGGAGGCGGAAATTTCTATACACTTGATGAAATAAAAGAGATAAGAGCTGTGTGCCAGGAAAACAAACTGGCATTGCATCTTGATGGAGCCAGATTATTTAACGTCCTTGTAGAAACAGGCGACACCACCCTGGAAGTTGGTGAACAATTCGATTCCATTTCCATATGCTTATCCAAAGGTCTTGGTGCGCCAGTGGGGTCTTTACTCATCGGAAACAAAGAATTTATAAAGCAGGCGAGGAGATTCAGAAAAGTCATGGGCGGTGGAATGCGACAGGCAGGAATTATTGCCAGTGCAGGGATATATGCGCTCGAAAACAATGTTGACAGGTTGAAAAATGATAACGATCATGCCAAAAGGATAGGAAAAATTCTTGAGAATCAGGATTATGTAGAATCTGTACTACCTATACGAACCAATATTATCATATTCAATCTCAAATACGATACAGCAGATCAGTTCTTGGAGAAACTAAAAGCGCATCATGTGACCGCTCATGCTTTCGGACCAAAACAAGTAAGGTTTGTGACGCACCTTGATTTTACTAGTGAAATGATGGATGAACTTGAAAAGATTCTGAACCTGATTAATTAACTGGATTCTTCAGACTGGCCGCTACGTTTATTGATCTCATCACGGATCAGGGCCGCTTTTTCATAATCCTCGGTGTCCAAAACATCCTTAAGCATTTGTTTTAATGCTTTTAAGGAATACTGGTCATATGAATCAGGGCTGACTTCATCAGGCACGATTGTTTTTTCCTTTTTATCTTCTTCATCTTCAAGGACCACACCTGCCTGCTCCATAATAAAGTCAAAAGTCGATATAGGGCTTTTAAAACGGACAGCCATCGCAATGGCATCAGATGTTCTTGAATCAATCACAAATTCTTCGCCGTCATTGACACAGACCAACTGGGCATAAAAGATACCGTCCAGCAAATTGTTGATCACTACTTCTTTCAATTCTACATTGAAGGTATCCAAAGTATTTTTGAACAGGTCATGGGTGAGCGGACGATTTGGAATCATCCTTTCCATGGCTACGGCTATAGCCTGGGCCTCAAATCCACCTATGACAATCGGCAACCTCCTGTTACCCGATACCTCTCCCAACACAACTGCATAATTATGTGACTGGGTAACACTATGTGAAAGGGCAACTATTTCAAGATCGATTTTCTTCATGGCTCAAATATAAAACTAAAGAATATGTATTTGTTGATCAGACACTATAAAAGAGGCCTAAATTATAAGCATAAATATTGATTATTTCACTCTAAAAGTCCACTATTTGTGGTTAAGAATTCGAGAAATCGGGATTTTGGGACTCCTAGAAGTCGGGAGTTTGGGATTTCCGGAGTTTGGGAAGTCGGGATTCAGTTACCTAATTCAATTTCAAGATTCATTTTGGCATTGTTCAATTCTGACAAGGCATGATAATCTGTTTGTTTCTTAGCCATTTGAATCCCTTCATTATAAGTTTGCATAGCTAAAATATTCTCATCCAGCTTTTCATAAAGCTTTGCCAGGTGATAATACAAACCAATATATTCAGGTTGGGTCTCCCTAAGGAAGAGGTATTTTTCAAGGGCTTTATCAAATTGATCCTGTTGCTCGTATTCCTTACCAACGGCAAACAATAAAAAGGCATCATCAGGTTGATCCTGAAGAAATTGAAGGAGTTTTTCCAATCGCTTATCACTCATATCTATTTATTGCTGGCAATTAATTTTAAACTTATAAATCTTAAGAAGTCCTGTATACAATATTTCAAAATACGCACATTGCGAAGTCTATATTTATCACCTTTTTCAAATAAGAACAAATTCCCGAAATCACCCTAATTCAATTTCTCCCTTATAAACGCAGTTCACCGGTCCGGTCAACCAGACATCACGAAAGCCTGATCCCTCTTTTACAAATTTCACTGTAAGCTTTCCACCTTCAGCCTCTATATGTACAATATCATCTTCCATGTTATATTCCAGGGTGGCAGCAATTGCAGAGGCAGTCACACCTGTTCCACAGGACAATGTTTCATCCTCTACCCCGCGTTCATATGTCCTCAATCTGATATAGCCATCCTGCTTTTCCACGAAGTTCACATTGATGCCTTCCCTTGAATATGTATCACTATAACGGATTTTCCTGGCCTCAGCGATAATCGGCAATTCTGAAATATTATTTCGAAAAGAGACATAATGCGGCGATCCTGTATCCAGGACATAATCTGAATCGGTCTTATGCACGGATAAAACGTCTTTGAGTTGTACAGAAACCTGTTCGCCAACTTTTCCACGATGTGGACCATCTACTGCTATAAAATTAGCATCTGTATCACAGTGACCGAGGCTGTGAGCCAGGTGCACGATACATCTGCCACCATTTCCACACATGGTACTTTTATTCCCGTCAGAGTTGAAATAGATCATCTCGAAATCATACTCTTCACTTGCTTCCATAATCATCAACCCATCAGCTCCGACACCAAAGCGACGGTCACAAATTCTTTCTATCAATTCGCGATTCAGACCAGACAGGTCGTATCCATTCGTGATATTGTCAATAATGACGAAATCATTACCCGTTCCCTCATATTTGTAAAACCTGATTATCAAAGTTTATTTTTTAATAATTGTGCTATCTGCAAAACTAAACATATTCAATTTTATGTTAATGAATATGATCATATCTTTGTTCTATGCGTAAATACGGCAGTACTGTTCTTATTTCATTGCTATGTTCTCTTCTCTGTGTAGCTATCTACCATGCTGCTTTCTACAATCCCCCCAGCTCCAACAAAGAATCGTTTGCGAGGTTTGCCAATGACAATACATCGCAATATAACCTCAAACCATCTTTTGTACCGCCTGTCGATGATATGAAATTTATTGATATCGTCAATGAATCAAAATTTGCAGTTGTATCGGTTAAAGCTGTCAAGATCAAAGAAAGCGGATTTTTCAGGGATAAATATTCCAAATCCAACGGATCAGGTGTAATACTGAGTCCGGATGGCTTTATCGTAACAAACTACCACGTGGTTGAAGATGCCAGCGATATTGAAATCAAACTTGAAGATAAACGTGAGTATAAAGCAAAATTGATAGGTTATGATCTGTCAACAGATATTGCACTTTTAAAAATCGAAAGCAATAATTTACAATATCTGGAATTTGGTAATTCTGATTCTCTCCAGGTTGGCGAATGGGTACTTGCCATTGGAAACCCATTCAAACTTCAGTCATCAGTAACTGCCGGAATAGTGAGTGCTAAAGCCAGGAACATCAATTTGTTTAACCGCCAGGGCATTGAATCATTTATTCAGACAGATGCTGCTATCAACCCCGGCAATAGTGGTGGCGCCTTATTAAACACCCGCGGAGAACTGGTTGGTGTGAATACAGCAATATTAACCTATAGCGGAAAATATGAAGGTTTTTCTTTTGCCGTACCCGGAAACCTGGTTCAAAAAGTAGTCTCTGACATACGTGAATATGGTGCTGTACAGCGTGCATGGCTAGGTATCAGCATATTTGATGTCGATGAACAACAAGCCAGGAAACTTGATCTTGATTTCATTGGTGGTGTGTACCTGGATGTTGTAGAAAAAGATGGATCAGCCCATGCTTCCGGTCTCCGATCCAAGGATGTTATTACGTCCATAGATGGTTCCCCAACGATGACAACCCCGGAATTCCTTGAAACTATGGGTAAGTATAGTCCGGGCGATGAAGTCAATATCGAATTTTACCGAAATGGTACCAAACAATCCTGTAAAGCGATATTAAGAAACCAGTTAAATACTACAGATTTTGTAGCTGTCAGAAAAGATGAAATTCTCTTAGACCTTGGATTTGAACTTCGCGAACTCAATTCAGATGAAATAGACCGCCTTGATAAAGAAGGTATCCTGGTCGTCAGCATCTTCCGAAACAGCACCATCGCTAAAACAAATATGGATCCTGGTTATATCATCACAACCATCAATGGCAATGAAGTAACTACAGTGAACCAATTGATTTCATATCTCCAGTCTGTTGAAGGCGATATTCTCCTGAATGGCTTTTATGAGAATTATCCGGGAGAGTGGCCTTATAAGTTTGGAATGCCTTAATGTTCTAATGCTACAATGATTCAATGCCACAATGATTCAATGCTCCAATGTCAAAATGCCACAACGTGTCATTCAATTTCTATACAAGATTGAATAACCTAAGGTATCAACCTTTTTTAGGAATGGACACATTATAGCATTAAGGCATTAAGGCATTAGAGCATTAAATAATTAAGGAGCCTGCACCTTCCTGTTCATCACATATTTCTCAAGCCATTGATCCTGTTCCCAAAGTACATGCAGGACAGATTCTCTGCCTACGTAACCGTGACTTTCTTTTGGCAGCATTACAAGCCGGACTGTGGCTCCCAATCCCTTCAAAGCATTAAAGTAGCGTTCGCTTTGCATGGGGTAAGTACCGGAATTATTATCGGCTTCTCCGTGGATCAACAATAATGGTGTTTTCATCTTCTCGGCATGCATGAATGGAGACATAGTATAGTACACTTCTGGTGCTTCCCAATAATTTCTTTCTTCGGACTGGAAACCAAATGGGGTCAGAGTCCTGTTGTAAGCACCACTCCTGGCGATTCCTGCAGCAAACAAATTGGAATGGCTCAAGAGGTTGGCTGTCATAAACGCTCCATAACTGTGTCCGCCTACACCTACCCTGTTGCGATCGATGTAACCCATCTCATCGACTGCATCGATGGCTGCTTTGGCATTGGCCACAAGCTGGTTCCTGAAACTATCATTGGGTTCTTCATCGCCTTCACCGACAATCGGAAAGGCAGCATCATCCAATACAGCATAACCGCGTGTCAGCCAAAACAAAGGAGATCCATACCATGGATAGGTAAATTCATTGGGAGAAGATGTGACCTGTGATGCACTGCTTTTATCTTTGAATTCCCTGGGATACGCCCACATCAGCATCGGTAATTTCTTTCCGCTGTTTTTATCATAATCTTTGGGAAGATATAAGGTCGCTGATAATTCAAGACCATCTTCTCTTTCGTACTTTATGACTTCCTTGTGTACATCCTGTATCGCTGAAAATGGATTTTCAAATTGTGTCAGTTGATCGAGTTTGTCGTTCTTGATGTCCCTGACATAAAAGTTCGGAAAATCTTTGGGTGACTGTATCCGAACCAGGAGTTTACCCGCTTTCATATCAATGGCTGTATTTATGGATTCCAGGGTTGTTTTTCCGTCCGCCTGATATAATCTTTCTGTCTGATTATTCACGAGGCTATACCGATCAACAAATGGCCGGATACCTTCAGAGGAATATCCATCGCCGATCAGGTAAAGATGATCTCCATCCATTTCCAGAACATAATGTCCCAGTT